>JACQEF010000366.1 GCA_016200745.1 Chloroflexota bacterium
GCTCCTCGAGCTCGGCGGGATCGCGGCGCCGCGGTACGGGCCGCGGCTCCCGCTGCGGCGGATCGAGGAGAGCTAGATCTGGTGGGGCCCGGCGCCTCCTGGTGACCGGCGTGCCGCGCCATTCGTCCGGCCGCTGGCTCGCGGCGCGTGGAGCGCGGAGCTCGCGGGCAAGGACGTCCTGGTGGTCCCGACCCGGCAGGACCCCCCGAGCCTACGCGCATCGGGCGATCTAGCCGCCGGCCCTGGCGCGAGAGCGGTTGACGGCCTCGACGAAGGCGGCCAGCGTCGCCGGCGTGCTCGGCTCGAGCGCGGCGATGAGGTGGTCGGCACCGGCCGCGGCATGGGCGGCCAGTCCCTCGGCGATCTCCTCGGCCGTGCCCGCCAGCGCGGGCGACGTCGGCGGCTCGGCCGGCGGCGGCCCCTGGGTCGGGTAGCGGACGGTCACGCCGACCGTCATCGACAGCGTCGCGGGATCCCGGCCGACCCGGGCACAGGCGCCCAGGAGCTCGCCGCGGACCCGCGCCAGCCGCTCGTCGGGCCGTCCGAACCAGGCCAGGTTCCAGGCGTCGGCATGGCGGGCCGTCAGCTCGAGCATCCGTGGCCGCTTGGCCGCGACGAGGATCGGCATGTCGGGGCGCGCGGGCGGCCGCAGGACCGCGTCGCGGGCGGTGACGAACCGCCCGGCACGGTCGGCTCGACCCGTCCGGATCAGGTCCGTGATGACCGCCAGCGATTCCTCGAACCGGCCGACCCGGTGGTCGGTGGGGTAGCCGAAGGCCTCGTACTCGGGATCGTGCCAGCCGGCACCGACCCCGAGGATCAGCCGGCCGGCGCTGACGTGGTCGAGGGTCGCGGCCATCTTCGCCAGCAGCGCCGCATTCCGGAAGCCGGTGCACATGACCAGCGTGCCCAGTTCGACGCGCCGGGTCGCCTCGGCCACGGCGGCCAGGATCGTCCAGCACTCGTGGATCCCGGTCGTCACGCCGTCGAACCGGAAGAGCAGGTGATCGAAGACCCAGACGGAATCGAGGCCGGCCGCCTCCGCGCCGACGGCCATCGCCCGGATCAGCGGGTAGTCGGGGACGCCGTCGACCCCATCTTCCTCGGCGATGGGCAGGACGATCCCGATCCGCATGCCGACAGCGTAGGCGACGGACGCTTCGGCGTATCGTTCGCCGGGGAGGTGGCTGATGCCCGGTTTCGCCAAATCGCCACCCGAGCTGGTCGAACGGTTCCATGCCGTGACCGACGACCTGCCCGACGTGCAGCACCGCCTGATGTTCGGCTACCCGGCGCTGTTCGTGGCCGGCAACATGGCGACCGGCCTGTACGAGTCGAGCTGGTTCGTGCGTCTCGGCGATGCCGATCGAACCGAACTGCTCGAGATCGACGGCGCTGGACCGGTCGAGATCATGCCCGGGCGGTCCATGGCCGGGTACGTGGCGCTCCCGCCGTCGATGATCGCCGACGACGAACCCGCCCTTCGGTCCTGGCTGGCCCGCGCCGTGGCGTTCGCGCAGGCACTCCCGCCGAGGGCCACCAGGCCGCGCCGGCGCTCGGGATGAGCCGGAGTCCGCGGCCCGCCGCCTGATCGGCCCTGCTCGACGGGTCGACGCGCTGATGGCGATCCGTCCGCCTGCCGGGTGGTCGGCATCGACCCCCCCGAAGGGCCCGATGGTCTCCGCCCGGGCGGGGCCGGAACACTCGGCGCCGGTCGCGTCCGGGCATGGACATCCGTCCAACCGGGCGGCGTCGCGCCCGGCGTCGCCGGGCGTGACGAAGCGAGGTATCATCCGCCAGATACGAAGAGATGACGCGTCGTTTCCTGATGAGGACATAGAGATGACGGCGCATGCCCTGCGGGTCGGCCAGGCCGCCGAGATGCTCGGCGTCACGGTCGACACCATCCGGCGATGGGAGCACGACGGTCGACTGCAGCTCGAGCGATCCAGCGGCGGGCAGCGGCTCGTCCCGATGGCCGAGGTCACCAGGCTGCTGGCCGCGCGTCGCCGGTCGGCCACGGAACGGCCGATCGTCGCGGGTTCGGCGCGGAATCGATTCCCCGGCGTGGTGACCCGGATCGAGAAGGACGGCGTGGCGGCGGTGGTCGAGATCGTCGCCGGCCCGCATCGAGTGGTGAGCCTGATGACGGCCGAGGCCGTCGACGAACTCGGGCTCGCGGTCGGCGACGAGGCCATCGGCGTCGTCAAGGCCACCAACGTGATCGTCGAGATCCCATCCGCCCGGGATTCGCGGGGGTGAGGCGTCGCCGCTCGGTTCCGTTGCTGGCCCTGGCCGTCGTCCTGTCGGCGTGTTCCGGTACGGCTACGGGCGCGGCGCCATCGGCGCTGGCCTCGGTCGTGCCCGCCGTCAATCTCACGATCTACGCCGCGGCGTCGCTGACGGGAGCGCTCGAGCAGGCCAAGGCCGCCTACGAGGCGGCGGCGCCCGGCGTGACGCTGACGATCTCGACGGATTCTTCGTCGGCTCTCGAAACCCAGGTCGAGCAGGGCGCGCCGGCAGACGTGTTCCTGTCGGCGGACACGACGAACCCGAAGAAGCTCTTCGACGCCGGCCTGACCGACGGAGCTCCGGTCACGTTCGCCCGAAATGCGCTGGCGATCGTGGTGCCGGCAGGCAACCCCGCGGGGATCGCGTCGCCGGCGGATCTGGCGAGGGCCGGCGTCAAGGTCATCGCCGCCGGCGACACGGTGCCGATCACGGAGTACGCGACCCAGCTGGTCCGGAACCTGTCGAGGGAAGCCGGCTATCCGGCCGATTTCGTCACGGCGTATGCGGCCAACGTCGCCTCGAAGGAGGACAACGTCAAGGCGGTGATCGCCAAGATCGAGCTTGGCGAGGGTGACGCCGCCATTGTCTACGCGACCGACGCCAAGGGCTCCGACAGGGTCACGCCGATCGAGGTCCCCGACGCCGCCAACGTTCCTGCCACCTACGACGGCGTGGTTCTCAAGGCGTCCACCCAGATCGCTGCGGCGAAGACCTTCCTCGACTGGTTCGCGGGCGCGGGCGGCCGGGCGATCCTGGCCGGACTCGGGTTCCTGCCACCGCCGTGATCAGGGACGCGGCCGGGGATCCCGGACTCGCCACGGAACCCGGCGACTGGCCGTCGGGCGGCTCCATGCCGAGGACCAACCACCGCGGCGCCCGTTCGCTCGTCGTGGTGGCGGGCCTGTTCGCGCTGTTCCTGGGACTGCCGGTGGTGACACTGGTGGCGCACGCGTTCCTCGACGGGGCCCTCGGGCGCGCGCTGAGTTCCGCGGCGGTGCTCGCGGCGCTGCGGTTGAGCCTGATCACGACCGCGATCAGCCTGGTGGCGACGGTCGCCCTCGGCCTCCCGCTGGCGTCCGTGCTCGCCCGCCGTCGCTTCCGCGGCAAGGGCTGGATCGAGGCGGTCGTGGACCTTCCGATCGTGCTCCCGCCGGCGGTGGCCGGCCTGGCTCTGCTCCTCGTCTTCGGTCGCCGCGGCCTGCTGGCGGTGCCGCTTGACGTCCTCGGCTTCTCGATCCCGTTCACGACCATCGCCGTTGTCCTCGCCCAGACCTTCGTGTCGGCGCCGTTCTTCATCCGCTCGGCCCGGACGGGCCTGGCGGGCGTCGATCGCGATCTCGAGGACGCTGCTCGGGTCGACGGGGCCTCCGAGCTCCAGCTGTTCCGCGCCGTGACCGTGCCGCTCGCCGGTACGGCCCTGGCGGCGGGACTCGTGATGTCGTGGGCACGGGCGCTGGGCGAGTTCGGAGCGACGATCATGTTCGCCGGCAGTGTCACGGGCCGGACGCAGACGCTCCCGCTCGTCGTCTACTCGGAGTTCCAGGGCGGGGACCTCGATCAGTCGATCGCGGCGGCCTCGATCCTGGTCCTGGCCGCCTTCGGCGTCCTGCTCGCCGTCCGGGTCTTCCACTGGGGCCGGGTGTTCGACGCGAGGGGCGCGGCCTGAGCCCTGGCCATCACGCGGCCCGCGAGGCCGCGCCGGACGGGTCGAGCGGCTCAGCTCCCTCCGGGCCGGTGCCGGTAGAACGCGACGGGCTCGGCGGGCAACGGCGCGTTGCCGAGGATCAGGTCGGCGGACTTCTCGGCCAGCATCATGACCGGGGCATAGATGTTGCCGTTCGTGACGTACGGCATGGACGACGCGTCGACGACCCGCAGGCCGTCGAGTCCGTGGACGCGCATGGTCAACGGGTCCAGCACCGACGCCTCGTCGACGCCCATCCGGGCCGTGCAGGACGGGTGGAGGGCGGTCTCGCCGTCGCGGCGGACCCAGTCGAGGATCTCGTCCTCGGTCTCGACCGACGGACCGGGTGACGTCTCGCCGCCGTTATACGGCGCCAGCCCGGGCTGGTTGAGCAGCCGCCGCGCGACCCGGACCGCCTCGACCCATTCGCGCCGGTCCTGCGCGGTCGACAGGTAGTTGAAGCGCAACGCCGGGTGGACCCGCGGGTCGCGCGACACGATCTTCACCGAACCCCGTGCGTCGCTGTACATCGGCCCGACGTGAACCTGGTAGCCATGTCCGCCCTTGGGCGAGGAGCCGTCGTACCGGACCGCGAGCGGCAGGAAATGGAACATCAGGTTCGGATACGCGACCTCGTCGTTGCTCCGGACGAAGCCGCCGCCTTCGAAGTGGTTGGTGGCCCCGGGCCCCCGGCGGAGGAAGAGCCACGCTGCGCCGATGAACGGACGCCGCCACGTCTGCAGCGCGGGCTGCATCGACACCGGCTGGAGCGACCGGTACTGGATGTAGACCTCGAGGTGGTCCTGCAGGTGCGCGCCGACGCCCGGCAGATCGGCCACCACCGGGATCCCGAGCGCTCGGAGCTCGTCCGCGGGGCCGACCCCCGACAGCTGGAGCATCTGCGGTGAGTTGATCGAACCGCCGCACAGGATCACCTCGCCGGCGTCGAGGCGCTCGGTGCCGCCGCCCTGCCGCTCGATGTCCACCCCGACGGCGCGCCGGCCGCCGAACCGGATTCCGGTCACCAGCGTCCGGGTCCGGACGGTCAGGTTCCGGCGTTTGCGCACCGGATGCAGGTACGCCCGTGCCGCCGACAGCCGCCGGCCGCGGTGGATGTTCCGGTCGAACGGCCCGAACCCCTCCTGCCGGTAGCCGTTGACGTCGTCGGTCAGCCGATAGCCGGCGTCCTGGACGGACTGGAAGAACGCCTGGAACAACGGGCTGCTCGCCGGCCCGCGCTCGAGCACGAGTGGCCCGTCGTGGCCCCGGAACGGGTCATCGGGCGCCGCCGCGAGGCAGTTCTCCATCCGCTTGAAGTACGGCAGGCAGTGGGCGTAATCCCACGTCTCCATCCCGGGATCCGAGGCCCAGCGCTCGTAGTCGAGCGGGTTGCCGCGCTGGAAGATCTGGCCGTTGATGCTCGACGAGCCGCCCAGGACCTTGCCCCGCGCGTGGTAGATGCGCCGGCCGTTCATGAACGGCTCGGGCTCGGATTCGTAGCGCCAATCGTAGAATCGGTTGCCGATCGGGAAGGTGAGCGCCGCCGGCATGTGGATGTACACGTCGAACGGGTAGTCGGGCCGGCCGGCCTCCAGCACCAGCACCCGGGTGGAAGGATCCGCCGACAGCCGGTTGGCGAGGGCGCAGCCGGCCGATCCGCCACCGACGATGATGAAGTCGTATCGCGCCGCCATTGGGCAGCGATGCTAGCAGGAGGGCTGGCCCAGGTGACCGACGTTCCGATCGACTACGCGAGGTTCGAGGCGCTGACGTTCGACTGCTACGGGACGCTGATCGACTGGGAGACCGGGATCCTCGCGGGGCTGGGCCGTGCGCTGGCCGGTCTCGAAGTCCAGCCCTCGGACGACGACCTGCTCGAGCGGTACGCCCGGGCGGAGGCCGCCCTCGAGGCCGGACCGTACCTGCGCTACCGGGAGATCCTCGCGCGCGCCCTCGGCGAGGTTTGTCGTGCCTACGGGGTGGAGCCAACGGAGGCGGCGGCGGCGGCCTTCGGGGCGTCCGTCGGCGACTGGCCGGCGTTTCCGGATTCGGTGGCCGCGCTGGCCCGCCTGCAGACCCGGTTCCGTCTCGGCGTGATCACGAACTGCGACGACGACCTGTTCGCGGCGTCCAATCGCCGGCTCGGCATCGCCTTCGACTGGATCGTCACGGCCGAGTCGGCCGGCAGCTACAAGCCGAACCCGCGCAACTTCACGATCGCCTTCGAGCGCCTCGGGCTGCCGCCCGAGCGGATCCTCCACGTCGCCCAGAGCCTGTTCCACGATCACGTGCCGGCGGGGCAGCTCGGGCTGTCGTCCGTCTGGATCGACCGGCGCCGCGGCCGTGGCGGCCCGGGCGCGACACCGCCCGCGGCCGCGCAGCCGGACGCCGTCTTCCCGGATCTGGCCTCGTTCGCGGAGGCCGCCACGCGGCCGTAGGGGCGGCCGCGGCGGCCCGGGGTGGGTCAGCGGGCCCGCATCCGGTTGTTCTTCGGGTCGTGGGTCAGCTCGGCCAGGCCGAGTGCCTCGAGCAGCGGCGGCAGGTAGACGCCGAACCGGCCGCGCAGGCCCTTCTTGAGGCCGTACCAGCCCCCGATCGGGTTGTCCGCCGATCGGCCCCAGGCCTCCACGCTGCCCTCCGGTGCCGGCTTCTGCTCGTCCGCCCCGCCGAGGGGCATCCAGTCGCCGTGGGCCTGGAGCATGGAATGGAGGTCGTCGATCGCGCGCCGGTCGTAGCGGAGCTGCGTCCCGCCGACCTGGCAGACGATCGACGGCGGGTCGGACGACTCGTCGATGTACATCGAGTAGCCGGAGGTGCCCGGCGGTGTCTGCAGGATCCATGGATCCGCCCTGGTCCCCGAGCCGGTGTGTTCCGCCACGTCGGCCTCCCGTAGGCGAGTCGCGAAGGCCGGCGGCCTTCCGAGGCCGCTTACGGTAGCCAGCGAACCGGGCCCGGACAATGCCTCCGGCGCGCCAGGCCGGGCCGAATCCCGCGCTCGACCCGCCCGCGCGATCTCAGCGGAAGCCCGTCCGGAAGGTGACCGCGAATGTCCGGGGCAGCGGAACGCCCTCGCCGGCCGACGTGATCCCGCCGACGAGGATGCGGTACGAGTGGTTCGCGCTCAGCCGGACGGCGGGCCGGATCGTGGCGGTCCGGCTGGTCGCGCTGTAGGCGATCCGGATGACGACGCGACGGCCACCGCGGGACAGGTCGAGCATGGTGATCGTCCGCGTCGAGATGCCGGTCACAGGAATCGAGAACGCGAGTCGAGGCTGCGTCGACCGAAGCACGTTCCGTGCCCCGTTGCGGGGATTCGCCGACGCCACCGACGGCGGGGTCGGGGTGGGCGCGGCGACCGGCGTCGGCGTGGGCGACGGGCCGGCCGACGGGTCCGGCGTCGGCGTCGGGGTGGCGCCCGGCGTCGGGGTGGCGCCCGGTGTCGGTGTCGGGGTCGGGCTCGCGATCGGCGTGGGCGTCGCGGCCGGCATGCCGAGCTCGCCGGCGGCGAGATCGAGGGCCGGGCCGACCTGCAGCAGGCCGTACCCCGAATCCGGGTTGCGCCCGCCGGCCACCAGCGGTCTGGCGGTCTGGGTCAGGTCGGCGAACACCTCGTCGACGCTGATCGTCGGGTCGACCGATCGAAGCAGCGCGACCGCGCCGGTCACGTGCGGCGTCGCCATCGACGTCCCGGTCCCGTACGCGTAGCCGTTCCCGGGCCGGGCCGAGATGATGCTCTCGCCGGGCGCGACGATCGCCAGCGCCGCCGTCCGGGTCGAGAACGAGCTGACCGCCGTCCCTTCCCGTGTCGTCGAGCCCACGCAGATGACATGGGCGAAGTTGCACGGGTACTCGTTGACGGTGGTGCCGTCGTTGCCCGATGCCGCCACGACCACGGCGCCCGCCGCGTAGGCGGCGTCGAAGGCCGGCTGGACGTTCGCCACGCCGAGCGCGCTCAGGGCCCCACCCAGGCTCATCGTGATGATCCGCGCGCCGTGGGCGACCGCCCAGTTCATGCCCGCGACCAGGCCCCGGAAATCGCCGGAGCCGGTCGAGTCGAGGATCTTGATCGGCATGATCGTCACGTTCGGGGCGATGCCGGCGATCCCCTGGGCGTTATTGGCCGCCGCCGCCACGGTCCCGGCCACGTGCGTACCGTGCCCCTCGTCGTCGTCGGTCGGACCGAAGTCGCCGGCGCTGTCGGCAACGCCGGTCAGGGCGTTGAAGCCGGGCACGAGCCGTCCGCTGAACTCTGGATGGGTCGCGTCGATCCCCGTGTCGAGCACGGCGACCACGACGCTCGACGTCCCCGTGCTGCGCAGCCAGGCCGATGGTGCGGCGATGGCCGTCAGGTCGATCTGGTTCGCGAAGTACGGGTCGTCCGGCGGGGTCGACGGCCAGTCGAAGGCCGAGATGGGAGCGTCGAGGCCGATTTCGGCGCCGCGCTCCGACGCGGCCGTGCCGGCGCCCGAGCCGAACGCGCCGGCACCGAGCGCGAGCATCGCGGACAGGACGAGGACGGCGCCTCGATCGATCGGTCCACGTCGCTGGATGGGGGTCGCGCGCATGCGGAAGGTCCTGCGTCTGCTGAAGATGGGACACCTGTCCCGGTGCGCCTGTGCCGTCATCCTCGGGCATTCGCGCCGGTTTCGTCAGACTCCATTGGTCCTGCCGCCGGCTGGCGATCGGGGCAGGCGTCGGCGATCCGTCGAACGGGGCGTGCTAGGGTTTGCGTGACTGCGCATCGGGGTGGATGAGCTGATGGCCCAGGACACGCCACCAACGACCGGATCACGGGCGGCGCTTCGGACGCTGCCCCTCTCCCGCTGGATCGGACCGGTGCTGACGGCGGGCGCGATCCTGGCCATTCTCGCCGGGCGGTCCGTCTTCACGATCTCCAGCCCGGGCCTGATCCTGCTGGTCTTCGTCGCGATCTCCGCGGTGCTCGGGGGCGTCCTGCCCGCCGTCGCCAGCGCGGTGATCGTCTCGGCGTTCGTCATGGTGGACGCATCGGCGCCCGGCCAGCTGCTGCAATACGACTCCGCCGCCCTGAGCCGGGTGGTGGTCAACGTGGCGACGGCCCTGGTCATGGCCGTGCTCGTCGGCGGCATCCAGGCGCGCCTCGACGCCCAGCGCGAGCTGCTGGCGGCGCGGCGCAGCGAGGACCGCCAGCGAGCGCTGACCGACCCGGCGAGCGAGGCGATCCTCACGATCGACTCGTCGAGCGACGTCCTGGCCGCCAACCCCGCCACGACCGAGCTGTTCGGGTACCCGATCGAGGAGATCGTCGGGGGCTCGATCACGAAGCTGATGCCGCCCGCCATGCGGGAGCGGCACCTCGAGGCGGTCAGGCACTACCTGAGCACCGGCCGGCGTTCGCTGCCCTGGCACGGCGCCGAGCTCCGGGCGATGGACGCGAACGGACGCGAGTTCCCGGTCGAGGTCTCGATCGGTGTCTATGGCGATGGCGACGGGCGACGGTTCACCGGCATCGTCCGGGACATCAGCCGGCGCAAGGAGATCGAGACGCAGCTCATGCAGGCCCAGAAGATGGACGCGATCGGCCGGCTCGCCGGGGGCGTGGCCCACGACTTCAACAACCTGCTGACCGCGATCGGCGGCTACGCCGAGATGGTCGCCTCGACGTTCGACCCGTCCGACCCGCGCCAGGCGCACGTCACCGGGATCCGCCAGGCGACCGAGCACGCGGCATCGCTGACCCGCCAGCTGCTGACGTTCAGTCGAGGCCAGGAGCTCCGACCGAGCGTGATCTCGCTGAGCCAGGTCGTGACCACGGTGGAGCCGATGCTCCGGCGCCTGCTCGGCGAGCACGTCGAGCTGGTGGTCGACGCCGATGACGGGACCTGGCTGACCGTGGCCGATCGTGCCCAGGTGGAGGCCATCCTGGTCAACCTGGCCGTCAATGCGCGGGATGCCATGCCCGAGGGCGGAATCCTGACGATCGAGACCGCCAACGTGGAGCTCGACGAGCGATACCGCCTCCATCATGCCGAGGTCAAGCCGGGCCAGTACGTCCAGGTCACGGTGACCGACACCGGGGTGGGGATGGACGAGGCGACGATGGCCCACGTCTTCGAGCCGTTCTTCACCACCAAGGATTCGCGGTCCGGGACGGGCCTCGGCCTGGCCACCGTCTACGGCACGGTCCGCCAGTCGGGCGGATACGTGTGGGTGTACTCGGAGCCGGGCCAGGGCGCGACCTTCAAGATCTACCTCCCACGGACGACCGAGACGGGCACGGTCGACGTCGAGGCGGCCGCGCCGCAGCCCCAGCCAACACCGCAGCACGCGACGATCCTGGTCGCCGAGGACGAAGCTGTCGTCCGCGAGATGGTCGTCGCGGCCCTGGAGCGGCTCGGCTACCGGGTGATGGCCGCGAGCACCGGCGAGGAGGCCGTCCGACTGATCGACCGTCTTGGCGACGAGATCGACCTCCTCCTGAGCGACGTCGTGATGCCCGGCATGAGCGGTCCGGACCTGCTCGACCGGGCGCGCCGGACGCGGCCCGAGCTTCGGGCGATCTTCATGTCCGGGTACACCGCGCTGACGATCGGTCGCCCGATCCAGGCCGGCGTGACCCTGCTGGAAAAGCCGTTCTCTGGGGCCCGGCTAGGCGAGGTCGTCCGGGAGACAATCGCCGGCCGCTGACCGAACGGCTAGGCCGGCTCGGCCGCCCGGGCCACCACCGGGAACGCGGCCGCCTCGATCCCGAGCTCGTCCATCCTGGACGCATAGAGGCCATAGCGACGTCGCGCCTCGCCATGCCGGCCGGCTTCCACGAGCGACGCGACCAGGCCAAGGTGCGCCGGCTCGTCGTAGGCGTCCCGCTCGAGGATCCGCAGCTGAGGTCGATGAACAGCGGGTAGAGCACCGGCAGCGACAGGACCGGCAGGCTCGCCAGCGTGACGTCGCAGGTGCGGGTCCCGTCGCCCGTAAGGGTCAGCGGGCAGTCGAGCGTCTCGTCGAACGGGATCGAGATGGGCTCGATGGTCTCGAACCCGAACCACGGACCCAGCGGATCGAAGTTGGGGCTGTTGTAGAAGCCGGCGTCGCCCGAGATGTTGCCCTTGAGCTCGACCTTGCCGTTGGTCGGGGTGAAGACGTCGGTGGTGTGGAGCGTGGCGCCCTGGCGCAACTCCGAATCGTTGAACGCGACGCTGGTCGTCGCGTCGCTGGTGTAGTCGACGTGGGTGATCGCGGCCTTGACCGAGACGCCGAGCGCGATCGCGCCGGGCGTGTTCGGGAAGAGCCAGTCGGGCACGCACTCGTCGCAGGGCGCGAAGCCCTCCATCGACAGGTTGGTGGCCGCGCCACCGGTGAACGTCTGGGCCAAGTCCTTGCTCTGGCTGGCCGCGGCCACGGTGCCGACGGCACCGAAGACGGCAGACGCCGCGACGATGGCGGCGAGGCTGAGGCGGCTGACGGCCGCGAGGCGCCGACGGCCGGCGCGAGGCCGGCCGGACCCGATGAGCGATGCCATGGTGCTGAACTCCCTGTGTGGACGACCGGCGGAACAGCTCCGCCGTTGGTTCGTGTCGGGAGTCAGGTTCGCCAGGCACCTTCAGGCGCCCTGAAGGCCGGATGAAAGTGGAACCCGGGATGCCGACCGAGAGTGCCGGGCATCGTCAGGCGGACTGCCGCTGCGCGGAAGACCCCGGGGGCGTATAACTCGCGTGCGGGGTCGCCAGGCATGGATCTGGATGCCGCAGCGAGCTGACGTCCGGCGAACCCACCCGAGGCAGCGCGGCCTCAGTTGGCGGGTGGAGA
>JACQEF010000362.1 GCA_016200745.1 Chloroflexota bacterium
GCTCGGATTCGGGGGCGGTCGAGCTCGAGCACGTGCCGGTCGACCTCGGCGACGTGGCGGCCGACGGCGCCCAGGCGCCCGGCAAGCCGGCCACGGACCGGGGCGTCCGGGTCGAGGTCGATCCGCAGCCGGCGGTCGTGTCCGGCGATCCGGCCCGGCTTCGCCAGCTGGTGATGATCCTGGTCGACAACGCGATCCGCCACAGCCCGACCGACGGCCGGGTCGGGGTGGCAGTGCGGGCCGACGGCACGGGCGCTTCGCTCACGGTCGAGGACGACGGGCCCGGCATCCGACCCGAGGACCTGCCGCACCTGTTCGAGCGCTTCTACCGGGCGCATGGCGCCCCGGGCGGGGGCACCGGGCTCGGCCTCGCGATCGCGGCCTGGATCGTGGATCGGCACGGCGGCCAGATCGAGGTCGCCAATCGCGCCGAGGGCGGTGCGCGGTTCGTGGTCCACCTGCCGGCGGCGTCCGGGATCGGGGCGGGGTAGGACGCCGGGCGGCCGGGACAGCGGCGTGCCGCGGTCAGGCCTCGCGAACCAGGTAGCGCTCCATGCCCGGCGTCCAGACCACCCGATCGTCCGTCGTGATCGCCAGGGCCGCGTAGTCCGGGCGGCCCGCAAGCCAGCGCAGCCCGTCGAGCCCCATGACGAACAGCGCCGTGGCATAGCCGTCAGTGAACGCCAGCGTCGGCCCGACGACCGTCACGCTTCGCAGGCCGGTTGGGGTGGCGTCCCCGCCGCGTGGGTCGCGGATGTGGTCGCCCCGCTCGTAGCTGCCGGAGGTCGCGACCGCCCGGTCGGAGGCCGCCAGCACCGCCGCCACCCGGTCCGGCCGGTCCGGATGCTGGATCCCCACCCGCCACGGCCGGCCGGGGGCGGCCTGGCCCCGGGCGACGATGTCGCCGCCGGCGTTGATCCAGTAGTTGCGGGCGCCGGCGCTGTCGAGAATCCAGGCGGCTTCCTCGACCGCCCAACCCTTGACGTAGCCGGTCGGGTCGGGGCGTCCGTCCGGGCGGTGCCGGCGGGCGTCGAAGGCCCCGTCGGTGACGAGCGCCAGGTGGTCGCACGCGGCGAGGACATGCCGGAGATCGGGACTCGCATCCACCTCGTGGATCTCGCCCCGGGCGAGCCGGCCGACCTCGCTGTCGCCGCGGAACGGGCTGAACCGCGCGTCGACATCGCGCAGCTGGTCGAAGAACCGATCCAGCGCCTCGTCCGGCACGAAGGGGGCATGGACGGCGACGCTGACGGTCGTGCCCATGACGGATTCGACTCGTCGGACCTGGCCGTCCGGCCGTGCCGTGCCGGTGGTCGGCACGCGGGCACCGGGGACGCGGGACCCGGCCCCGACGGCGGCCGGGTCCCGGTGCGGAACGTTCAGCTGACCCCGCCCGTCGCCTGGGCGATCAGGGACGATGCGGCACCGATCGGGATCGCGAACCCGAGACCCTCGGCCTGCGTCGACACGGCCGTGTTGATCCCGATGACCGCCCCGGAGGCGTCGAGCAGCGGGCCGCCGCTGTTGCCGGGGTTGATGGCCGCGTCCGTCTGGAGCAGGCCCTTGAGCGTCTCGGGCTGGCCCGTCGCCTCGTCCTGGACGGTGATCGTCCGTCCCGTGGCCGAGATGATCCCGCGGGTCACCGATTCGGTGAACGTCCCGAGCGGGCTGCCGATCGCGATCGCGGTCTCACCGACCTGGAGCCTGGCCGAGTCGCCGATCTTCGCGGCGGTCAGGCCGGTGGCGTCGATCTTGATCAGCGCGAGGTCCTGATCGGAGGAGATCTTGACGACCCTGGCGTCGAACTGGCGCCCGTCGGCCAGCTGGACGGTCAGCGACTGGCTGGCCCCTTCGACAACGTGGCGGTTGGTCAGGATGTAGCCGTTGGAGGTCAGGACGATCCCGGAGCCGACGCCGGTCGACGGGATCGACAGCAGGCCGCGCGACGACAGGCCCTGCGAGGTGATCGTGACGACCGAATCTCGGACCGCCGCGACCACATCGGTCAGGGCGGGCTCGCTCGCGGTCGGCGAGCTGCCGGTCCCGGTCGCCGTGGTCACCGCGGCTGCGGCCGATGCGGCTGGGGCCGACGCGACCGGGGCGGACGCGGTGGACGCTCCGCCCGTGGCCGGGCCGGCCAGCGGACCGGTCACCAGGGCCGCGGTGCCGCCGGCGGCCAGCGCGGCCGACAGCAGCGAGGCCGCGAACACGGAGGCCATGCGCCCGCCGCGGGGAGGACGCGGCGGGCGTGGCGAGGCGTCGGAGGCCGGCTCCTCGGGTCGCGGGGAGGAAGCCGCGAGGTCCGGGCCGGCCGCCGAAGCCGGCCCGGAGGCCGGCGCGGGTGGTGCAGCGATCGGGTCGAAGAGCACGGGCTCCTCGGCCTTGGCCGTCTGGTCGAATTCGTGGTCCAGCATTGGACGCTCCGGACTCTGCGTGGGCTCGCGGGACTGATTGGATTGGCCCCAGTACACCTCGCCCTCCTGAGAACGCCCTGAGAATCGGAACGCGGCGCGGGCCCTGAGGCCGACGCGCCGCGTTCCCGTCTGCCGGCGACCGATGGTCAGCTGGCGCTGGAGGAGGTGCTCGGGGTCGCGCTCGGCGCGGCCTGTGAATGGTCCTGGTCGTTGTCCCACGGACCGCCGCGGAACATCGGGCCCATGCCGCCACCCCGGCCGTGCTCGCCTGGGGTCCCGGCGTGGACCGCGCTCGCGTCGAGCGATCCGTCGCTCCGCTGGGTGCCTTCGGCGACCACGAACGAGCCGACCGTGACATCGGACAGCTTGGCGCCCGTGGTGCCGTTGACGTCGTAGGTGGTGCTGGAGCTCACGTGGATCGTGGCGCTGCCGCCGCCCTTCTGGTCGACGGTGATCGAGTCGGTGCCGACCGCGGTCACCTGGCCGCCGACGACAGGGAGCACGACCCGGATCTGGTCGATCGTGTACGACCCGTCGCTTGCCTTCGTCTCGCCGAAGACGACCTTGTCGCCGATGGCGAGGTCGCCGAGCGCGATGGTCTGGCCGCCCTTGGTGATGGTCGTCGAGCTGCCGACCGCGATCGTCCGGGTCCAGCCGTCGTCCGTCTTGAGCGACAGGTTCGAGCCGTCGATCGCCGTGATCGTGATGTCGCGGAACCCGAGCCTGAACCCACCGCGCAGGTCCGTGCCCGGGCCACCCATGATGCCGACCTTCGGCATCATGCCGTCGAACGACAGGCCGGGCGCCACCGGATTCGCGGGTGTGGTCGTGCCCGCGTCCGGACTGGCGGCGGCACCCGACGGCGCGGGCGAGGCGCCCATCGCGGCCACCGCGCCGATCACGAACAGGATCGCGGAACCGGCCACGATGCCGATCCGCACCGGGACCGAGGGTGACGGCGAGCCGGCCGGCTGCCGGCCGTCCGGCGCGCCCACGAGCTCGTGGAATTCGACCTGATCAGGTTCTGTCATCGATGACCTCCGTGAAAACGGGATGCCGCGGTCGCGGGATGTCGTGGCTCGACCGAGGGCGAGTCGTGCTGATCACTGTGTGCCGCAATTCTTCGAGCATTCTGAAAGGCTCGACACGATCGGCGCGTCAGTACGCAAAGCGCTCGACGTGGATCTGGCGACCGGGCAGACCGAGACGGCGCAGCGACGTCTCGACGTGCTCCATCATCGCGACGGGCCCGCACACGTAGACGTCGCGGTCGCGGACGTCCGGTACCAGCGCCTGCAGCCCGGCCGGCTCAAGGGGATCGATGCCCGACGGAGCCGGCTGCCGGCGACCTGGCAGGTACTGCACCTGCGCTCCGCGGATACGGGCCAGCGCCTCGAGCTCCGTCCGGAACACGATGTCGGTCTCGTGCCGGACCCGGTAGAGCAGGGTCAGGTCGCCGGGCCGGGCCGGCAGCGCCTCGAGCAAGGCCCGCATCGGCGTGATCCCGATCCCGCCGGCGATCAGCAGGACCCGCTGCCGCGTCCGCTTGAGGCCCGTCAGGATCCCGTAGGGCCCTTCGACGAAGACGCGCGTGCCGACCGGCATCCGCTGGAGCCGCGTGGACCAGTCGCCGAGTTCCTTGACCGTGATCCGGAGCCACGAGCCGTTCGGCGCCGACGAGATCGAGAACGGGTGGCCGCGCCACCAGCCGTCGCGGGTCAGGAAGCGCCACACGAAGTACTGCCCGGATCGGACGGCGAGCCGGTCGAGCTCGCGACCCGTGACGTAGATCGAGAACACGCCCGGGCCCTCCCGGACCACGCTCGCGACGCGCAGCCGGTGGCGGATGTTGAGCCGGATCGGATCGAGGACGCGGTGGGCGAGCACGAGCCCGGCCGCGACGACGTACAGCCCCACCCAGTAGGCCACCGCGACCGGGTCATGGATGAAGTCGGTCCCGACGAACAGCTGGTGGAGAAAGCCGAGCGCGATCGCCAGATACGCGTAGAGGTGGATGCCGTACCACGTCTCGTACGACAGCCTCCGCCGGGCCATCCGGATCGAGCTGATCGCGACGGCCGCGAACAGGCCGCC
>JACQEF010000365.1 GCA_016200745.1 Chloroflexota bacterium
GGCGATCGCGTTGGCGAACATCCACATCGGGACCATCGCCGGGAAGTTGAACGGGGTGATCCCGGCCACGACGCCGAGCGGCTGGCGGATCTGGTAGACGTCGACCCCGGTGCTGGCCTGCTCCGTGAACCCGCCCTTGAGCAGGTTCGGGATCGAGCAGGCGAACTCGAGGTTCTCGAGCCCGCGCGCGATCTCGCCGAGCGCATCGCTCGGGACCTTGCCGTGCTCGGCGGTCAGGTGGGCGGCCAGCTCCTTGCGGTGGGCCTCCACCAGGTTCCGGATCCTGAACATGATGTCCGTCCGCCGGGACAGCGACGTCGCCCGCCAGGCCGGAAAGGCGGCCCTGGCGGCGGCGACGGCCGACGCGACCTCCGTCTCGGAGGCGAAGTCGACGTGCTTGCTGAGCCTGCCGGTGGCCGGATCGTAGACGGGACCCTCCCGCCCGGAGGTGCCGGCGACGAGCTGGCCGCCGATCCAGTGGCTCACCCGCCCGGGAGCCGGAGACTGGGTAGCGAGGGCACCGGGTTCGGCGACCTGTGTCATGGGACGACTCTCCGTTGGGACCGCCACAGGGACGATCGCGGTTCGATGACGAGCGACCACGATACCCTTCCCGGCCCGACGGTGTCCCCGGCAGGTGCGATCAGAACCTCGGGCGCGCCTCCGGATCCGCCCAGCGCACCTCGGCCGCGCGCCTCGCCCGCGCCTCCCGGCGCGGGCGCACCGCCGCGAACCACGCGAAGCCGACGGTCGAGACCGCGACCACGAGGATCGCGATGAGGCTCCCCGCATTGAGCCCGAGCCAGAGCGGCTGGTCCCGCCAGGACGTGGAGACCACGGCGCGCAGGAGGCCCCAGGCGCCCAGGCCGAGGAAGAACGCCCGGCCGTCGCTTCGCTCGAAGACCCCGGCCATCAGGATCAGGGCGAGCGCCGTCAGCACGACCAGCGTGGCGATCCCCTCGAACGCCTGCGACGGCAGCGACGGCAGCGACGGTGCCAGCGAACCCCAGGGGCCCGGGCCGGCATAGGCGGTCGCCCACGCGGCCGTGCTCGGGGTCCCCTGGCCGGCCCCGGTCAGGACCATCGTCAGCTTGCCGGCTCCCAGGGCGATCAGGAGCGGACCGGTCGTCACGTGCAGCCAGCGGCCGACCGGCGCGCCGAGGAGTCGCGCGACGTAGGCGGCGGTCAGGACGCCGCCGAGGACGCCCAGTCCAAGCTCCAGGCTGCCGGCCGAAGGGTCGACGATGGCGCCGAGTCGCGACCCGTACCAGTCCCAATGGAGCGCGGCGTAGCCCAGCCTCCCGCCGACGACCGCGCCCGGGACGGCGCCGATCGCGATGAACGCGAGATCGTCCAGCCTGAGCTCGGCGGCCCGGGCCAGCAGCCCGGCCAGCACCAGCGAGGCGATGAGCACGCCGGCGAGCGCCAGCACCCCCCATCGGACGGCCACGTCGCCGAACGGGTGCGCGATCGGATCGAACCCGAAGGTCAGGATGGCGGTGGGCACGGTCCCCCGAGTGTACTCAACGCCGGGGTCAGCCGAGCTTGTCGACGAGCTCCCTGACGGACGCGGCCGAGGCATCGAAGGCGGCCTGCTCGTCCGCCGCCAGCTCGATCTCGAAGATCCGTTCCGCGCCGCCCGCCCCGAGCACGACCGGGACGCCGACGAACAGCCCGCTGGTCCTGAACTCGCCCTGGAGGTAATACGCGCACGGCAGGACGCGCTTGCGGTCGAACAGAATCGATTCGACCATCTCGACCACCGACGCGGCAGGTGCGTAGTAGGCCGAGCCCGACTTGAGCAGCGCGACGACCTCGGCGCCGCCGTTCCGCGTCCGGTCGACGAGCTGCTCGATCCGTTCGGCGCTCAGCAACTCCGTGATCGGGACGCCGCCGACCGTCGAGTACCGCGGCAGCGGGACCATCGTATCGCCGTGGCCGCCCAGGACGAATGCCCGGACGTCCCGAACCGACACCTGCATCTCCTGCGCGATGAACGCGCGGAACCGGGCGGAATCCAGGACGCCGGCCATCCCGATCACCCGCTCACGCGGGAACCCGGAGGCCTGCATGGCCACGTGGCACATGGCGTCGAGCGGGTTGGTGACGACGATGATGATCGCGTCGGGCGAGACGGCCACGATCTGCTCGGTGACCGAGCGGACGATGGCCGCGTTCTTGGCCAGCAGGTCGTCGCGGCTCATCCCCGGCTGGCGCGCCAGCCCGGAGGTGATGATCGCGACCTTCGCGCCGGCCGTGTCGGCGTAGTCGTTCGTGCCGCAGATCTCGACGTCGTAGCCGACGACCGGCGCCGCTTCCATGAGGTCGAGGGCCTTGCCCTGCGGGAGGCCCGGGACGATGTCGATGAGGCAGACGTCGGCCAGACCGGTCTCGATGATCCGTTGTGCGGTCGTCGCGCCCACGTTGCCGGCGCCGACGACGGTGACCTTGTGACGAGGCATCCGGATCCGCTCTCCTTTCCGGCTCGATCAGGGTCGGGCCATTCTAGGCGGGTTGGTGGTGGTGCTCGACATCCGCCCATGACCGGGCTGGACGTCGGGCGATGGCTCGTCGGGACCGCCCCGGCGAGGCTGGACGAGTCGCCTCACCCGCACCTTGGAGCGATCTCGATGACGCTCACTTCCGGACTGACGCTCCTAGGCCTGCTGCTCGTGCTGGTCGCGATCCCCTTCGAATTCAGCCTGGGGCCGCTGGTCATCGGCCTGATCCTGCTCGCCTTCAGTGTCCGGCGAGCGAACGAAGGGCTTGCGGGGACGGCGTGATCCCCCCGGGCCGGTTCAGTCGACCCGGCGGGTCACTCGACCCGGGGGCCGGCCGCCACGATGAGGTCGCTGACCCCGTCTGCGTAGGCCGAGAAGTTGTCGGCGAACATGCGCGCCAGCTGGCGCGCCTGACGGTCGTAGGCGTCCGGATCGGGCCAGGTCGAGCGTGGGTCCAGGAAGCGGTCCGGCACGTCCGGGCAGCTGGTCGGGACCTGGACGCCGAAGATCGGATCGGTACGCGTGGCGACCCTGGCCAGGCTGCCGTCGAGCGCCGCGCGCACCATCGAGCGGGTGTGGGCGATGTTCATCCGCTCCCCGGTCCCGAACGGGCCGCCCGTCCAGCCGGTGTTGACCAGCCAGACCGGCACGTCGTCCTGCTCCAGCCGGCCGACCAGCATGTGCGCGTACTCACCCGGGTGACGCGGCATGAACGGGGCGCCGAAGCAGGCGGAGAAGGTCGCCTTTGGCTCCCTGATCCCGACCTCGGTGCCGGCCAGCTTGGCGGTGTAGCCGCTGATGAAGTGGTAGGCGGCCTGCTCTCGGCTGAGCCGCGCGATCGGCGGCAGCACGCCGAACGCGTCGGCCGTCAGGAAGATCACGGCCCGAGGCGTACCGGCGATGCCCGTCGGATCGGCGTTGCCGATGAACGCGAGCGGATAGGCGCCGCGGGTGTTCTCGGTGAACCGCTCGGAGTCGAGATCCAGCTCGCGCGTCCGCGGGTCCAGGTCGACGTTCTCGAGGATGGTCCCGAACCGCCGCGTCGTCTGGAAGATGTCCGGCTCGTACATCGGCGACAGCCGGATGGTCTTCGCGTAGCAGCCGCCCTCGAAGTTGAAGGTGATGCCGTCGCCCCAGCCGTGCTCGTCGTCGCCGACCAGGCTCCGGCGGGGGTCGGCCGACAGGGTGGTCTTGCCGGTGCCCGACAGGCCGAAGAAGACCGCGGCGTCCCCGTCGGCGCCCACGTTGATCGCCGAGTGCATCGGCAGCACGCCCTCGTCCGGCATCAGGTAGTTCATGACCGTGAAGGCGGACTTCTTGATCTCGCCGGCGTATTCCGTTCCGACGATGATCACTTCCATCCGGCGCAGGTGGACGAGGATCGCCGTGCCGGTGCGGGTGCCCTCGGTCGCGGGGTCCGCCTGGAACGACGGCACGTTGATGATCGTGAAGTTGGGCTCGAATCCGTCGAGCTGCTCGGCCGTTGGTCGCCGGAAGAGGTTGCGAGCGAAGATGCTCGCCCAGGCGGTCTCGGTGTAGACCCGGAGGCGCCGCTGATGCGCCGGAGCCGCGCCGATCAGGCAGTCCTGGCTGTACAGGTCCCGGTCGGCCGCGTAGTCGACCAGGCGGGCGCGAAGCGCCTCGTAGTGCGCCTCCGAGATGGGCCGGTTCACGTGGCCCCACCAGATCTTGGCCTCGGAAGCGGCCTCCCGAACGATGAACTTGTCCTCCGGCGAGCGGCCGGTGTGCTTGCCCGTTCGCACGACCAGCGGGCCGTCGGCGGCCACCAAGCCCTCGCCACGACGGATCGCGTCCTCGTACAGCTCCGCCGTCGGCAGGTTGGCGCGGACGGACCGGCCCAGGGCGGGTCTCGTGGCGGTTCGGCTCGGACTCGTTGAGGCCATCGACTTGGGCTCCCGTGACGCAGACGATCATCGTTCGATCGACCGGCCGCGCGTGGCGCGGGCGCCGCCGTGGCGGGCCCGCGGGAGTCGGCTTCCGCAGTCGCGTTGGCGGGGATGCTACCACGGCGGGCGGCGAAGGTTGCGAGACGGTCCCATGAATGGGCTCCGGCAGGCCCGGCACATCCGTCGATGGGGGAGTCTATCTGGAGTGGACACACGGGATAGTCTGTCTATGGGTTCGACAGCAATGATCGGTCCAGAGCGAAGGGGGACACGAATGGCATCCATGCTGCGTCCGGCCGTACTGCGTCGCCCAATGCTTGGGATGAACCGCACTGACTTCGGTGGAGACTCCATTTCTTGGAGGATCATGGAGTCATGGCACACGACAACCCCTCCCGCCCCA
>JACQEF010000040.1 GCA_016200745.1 Chloroflexota bacterium
ATGTGCCCGCGCCGAAGCGCGGCCTTGTACTGCTCGAAGAGGGAGCCGCTCACGCAGGGGAGCCTAGCGCGTCACGCGTGCGGGCGGCCACCGCCCGAGGTACTGCCAGGGGCTAGCGCTTGGTGTACTGCGGCGCCTTTCGGGCTCGCTTCAGCCCGTACTTCTTGCGTTCCTTCATGCGCGGATCGCGCGTGAGCAGACCCGCCTGGCGCAGCGGGAGCCGATGGCCCTCGGGATCGATCTCGAGCAGTGCCCGGGCGATCCCGTGGCGGATCGCGCCGGCCTGGCCGGTGACGCCGCCGCCCTCGACCTTGATCATCACGTTGAAGCGACCCTCGGTCCCGGTCACCCGGAACGGCAGGCGGACCTCACCCTCGTTGATCGCGTTGCCGAAGTGCTCCTCGAGCGACCGGCCGTTGATCACGATCTCGCCTTCGCCCGGCAGGAGCCGGACGCGGGCGATGGCCGTCTTGCGGCGGCCGGTCCCGGAGTAGAACGCAGGAATCGTCATGCTTGTCGGGCTCCTAGTCAGGCGAGCGGCTCAGGCCGCTGGGCCTGATGCGGGTGGTCGGATCCGGCGTAGATCTTCAGCTTCCGTAGCTGCTGGGTGCCGAGCCGGTTGTGCGGAAGCATGCCCTTGACCGCCCGCCGGATGACCTCCTCGGGCCGCCGCGCGAGCAGGTGGCCGAGGGTCTCCTGCTTGAAGCCCTGCGGATAACCGCTGTGCCGGCTGTAAAGCTTGCTCTCGAGCTTGTCGCTCGTGACCGCGATCTTGGCCGCGTTGAGCACGACGACGTGATCGCCCGAGTCGAGGTTCGGCTGGTACGTGGGCTTGTGCTTGCCCTCGAGGACGCGAGCGATTCGCGACGCGAGGCGGCCGAGCGTCTCGTCCGTCGCGTCCACGACGTACCAGCGTCGCTCGATCTCGCTCTCCCGGACCGAATAGGTCTTCGCGTTCATCGTTCCTCGTGTTCTCCGTTCCATTCGCCCGGCCGTCGCCCGAGGACGACGCGCCTGAGGCAGAGCCCCTTGGCCGGCGCGGCTGCGCCGGCAATGGCCGGTCCGGAGCCGGCGAGCGCCGCCCGGACCGCTGTCTCATCCATCTTGCCAAGGCCGGCCTCCAGGAGGACGGCCACCATGCGGCGGACCATTCCCCGCAGGAACGAGTCGGCACGGACGTCGATCGTCACGAGCCGGCCCTCCCGTCTGACCCGGACCATGCTCACGGTCCGGACCGGCGAGCGGTCCGTTGCCCCGAAGGCGCTGAAGTCGTGCCGGCCGATGAAGGCCGACCCGGCCCGCGTCATCGCGGCGGTGTCGAGCGGGGCCCGGACCCCGAGCGCAACGCGCTCGTGAAGCGGACTGCGCGGCCCGTTCCAGACGGTGTAGCGGTATTCCCGATACCGCGCCGCATAGCGGGGATTGAACCCGGCCGCGGCCCGTCGCACGTTTCGCACCGAGAGGTCCGGCGGGAGGAGCGCATCGAGCGCCCGACCCAGTTCCGCCTCGGTGAGCCGTCCGCCGTAGGTGAAGGCGATCACCTGCGACCGGGCGTGCACGCCGGCGTCCGTTCGGCCGGCCCCGTCGACTCGCTGCCCGACCCCGTCACCGAGGCGGGCCAACGCGGCCTCCAGGACCCCCTGGACCGTCCGTGATCCAGGATTGACCTGGAACCCGGCGAAGTCCGTTCCGTCGTATTCGACCCGGGCGCGGTACCGGCGCGAAGGCCGATCGACCACGGGCGGCGTCCTCTCGGGCGCCTAGACCAATTCGATCTGGACGATCTCGGCCGCGTCTCCGCGGCGTTGACCGAGACGGACGATCCGGGTGAACCCGGAAGTCCGGTCCGCGTACTTGGGCGCGATCTCGTCGAACAGCTTGGCCACGACGAGCGGCTCGTTGGGGAACTGCGCGAGGACCGTGCGGCGGGCGGAGACGTCGCCACGCTTGGCCAGGCTGATGACCTTCTCGACGCGGCCGCTGATCTCCTGGGCCTTCGCCTCCGTCGTCTTGACCCGCTCGTAGCGGATGACCGACACGGTCAGGTTCTTGAACAGGCTGAGGCGGGGACCCTGCTTGCGGCTGAGCTTGCGACCGCCGATTCGATGCGCCATCGATCAGCTCTCCGCCTCGTCGTCGTCGAAGGCGGCGTCACCGTCGCCGTCGCCGAGCCCGTCGGTCTCCGTCTCCGGGATGATGAAGCCGCGCATGCGCAGTCGCTCCTTCATCTCGTCGAGCGACTTCTTGCCGAAGTTGCGCATCCGGAGCAGGTCGTCATCCTTGAGCTGGAGCAGCTGGCCGACCTTGACGATGTTGTTGCGCTTGAGCGAGTTGTAGGCCCGCATCGGCAGGTCGAGCTCCTCGATCGGCATGTCCAGCATGTTCGACGGGAGCGCCGCCGTGCCGGTCGCCGGGACCGCCGGGACCGCGGCCATGCCGACCGTGACGAACGGACGGAACTGGTTGACGAGGATCTCGGCCGAGCGGCTCAGCGCCTCCTCGGGCGAGATCGTGCCGTCGGTCTCGATCTCGATCGTGAGCTTGTCGTAGTTGGTCATCTGACCGACACGCATGCTCTCGACCGAGTAGTTGATCTTGCGGACGGGCGTGAAGATCGCGTCGATCGCGATCACGCCGATCGGGAGCGCCTCGGCTCGCTCGGCGCCGAGATAGCCGACGCCGCGCTCGACCGTGAGGTCCATCTCGATCGTCACGTCGTCGGTGTCGAGGGTCATCAGCACCAGCTCCGGGTTGATGATCTCGACGTCGGCCGACTCCGCGATGTCGGCGGCGGTGACGGATCCGGCGCCGCTCTTGATGAGCCGGAGCTGGACCGGGTGGGCGGCGTAGCTCTTGAGGCGGAGCTTCTTGACGTTCAGGACGATCTGGGTGACGTCCTCCTTGACGCCGGGGATCGTCGAGAACTCCTGGTAGACGTCGCGGATCTGGATGCTCGTGACCGCGGCACCCTCGAGCGACGACAGCAGGACGCGCCGGAGGGCGTTGCCGAGAGTGACGCCGTAGCCGGCCTGGAGGGGTCCGGCCTCGTACTTGGCGTACGTGCCAGCCTCCTCGACGGGCTCGATCTGCGGAGTCTCGAGTTCGATCATGTGGGCGGGTTACCTCGAGTAGTACTCGACCACGAGCTGCTCGTTGAGATCGAGCGGCATCTGGTCGCGGCGGGGCAGCTCGGCGACCGCCCCGGACAGCTTTGCAGCGTCGAGGGACAGCCACTCGGGCGGCTGGTGGGAGCGGAGCGTCTCCTTGGCGATCTTGAACGGCTCACGAGTGCGGTGGGTTTCGCGGACCTCGATCCGATCGCCCGGCTTGAGCTGGTAGGAGGCCACGTTGGTGGGTC
>JACQEF010000364.1 GCA_016200745.1 Chloroflexota bacterium
GCCTGACGACCGCGATTACCCGCTCGACGCCCTCTACGCCGCGGAGGGCATCGACCCGACGCCGGCCGACGCGCTGCCGGGCTCCTACCGCGTGCCGCTGATGCCGCCCGTGCTCGACCAGGGCTCGAGCCCGATGTGCGTCGCGTTTGCGATCAGCGCCCTCAAGGGCCAGCAGGACCGGATCGACCAGCTCCGGTACCTCGACTTCAACGAGCCCCTGTTCTTCGCCCGCATCGGCGGCACGGCCGACGGCGCGATCCCGCGGGTGGCGATGGAGCGGCTCCGCGGCCACGGCTACCCGGTGGTCTCCGTCGATCAGGAAGGGCAGCACCGGATCGCCGCGTACTACGCGGTGCCGCCGACGTTCGACGCGATCCGATCTGCGATCGTCGACTTCGGCCCCGTCGGGATCAGCTCGACCTGGTACCGCTCGTGGTTCCACCCTGTTGCCGGCGTTCTCCCGCCCCCCGCAACGAAGGTCGGCCGGCACTTCTTCGTCGGCTATGGCTTCGAGGGCGGGTACGTCCGGGCCCGGAACAGCTGGGGCACCGACTGGGGGCTCGCCGGCGACTTCCTGCTGCCGAGGGAGTATCTCAACGCCGACGGGACGACCGGTGCGTGGAAGACCGTCGACGTCATCGAGCACCCGATCCCGTACGCGCGCACGGTCGACGTCACCGCGCGCCCCAGCCTCAACGTCCGCAGGGCGCCGACGACAGCCGCCGCCAAGGTCGCGTCGCTGCCACATGGCCGCGACGTCGTGACAAGGCGCCTCGAGAAGTACGGGGGCAAGTACGCGGTGAACGGCCGCGCGCGAACCGACTGGCTCGAGGTGAAGGTCGGTGCGCGCACTGGCTGGGTCGCCCGTGGCTACACCCGCCAGCTCAAGTAGGAGGACCTGATGGAGGACCTCACCTTCACTTTCGTGCTCACGGCCGCCGGCGCCACCGCCTCGGCTGCCCTCATCACCGGCCTGATCGCGATCCTCAAGCAGCTAGTGGTCATCGGGCCCTGGATCCAAGCCGACCGCGAGCCCACCATCGCGTTCGTCCTGTCGGCGGTGCTTGTCGTCCTGGCCACGATCAGCGTTGGCGTCTTCACCCCAGCGGCGCTGTTCGCCGCGTTCCTGGCGTGGTTCGGGATCGCGCAGATCGCCATGGGTGTCCACGACACGGTCAAGAGCGCGACGAAGGGTGCCGCGTGAGGGACGGGTACCTGCGAGGCTCGCTCCCCCGGACGCCGACCGCCCGCCAGGTCGACATCCTCGCCGCGTTCGTCGCCGCCGGCGGCTCCGTCCCCGAGGCGGCGGCGCTGGTCGGCGTTCGGCCAAGCACGGCGAAGCGCCACCTCGCGGACCTCCGGGCGCGTTCGGGCCTCACGACCGAGCAGCTGATCTACCGCGGACGGGCGGAGGGGTGGCTCGTCGTGCCGGGTCTGGAGCCGCTGAGTCGCGACTCTCGCTGACGCCAACGCCTTCCCCTCAGCAGGTAGGCGGTCTTGCAGGTCTCAGCCGGCCCGGCCGCGGCCGGCCGCGGTCCGCGGAGCCAGCTCGATCGGGATGGCACCACAAACCCCCGACGGGTCACAGTCGGCCGGGTCGAGCGCCGCGGCGGCCCGGCTGACTCGAACGAGGTCGGCCTCGAGGCGGCGCAGCTCAGCGATTCGGGTCCGGACCTCGGCACGACGCCGCTCGACGAGCTCCTGGACATGCCGGCAGGGAGCCCGGCCGCCGTCGCGGATGGCGATCACGTCGCGGATCTCGGCGAGGGTGAGACCGACTGACTGGGCCGCGCGGATGAACGAGAGCCGGTTGAGGGACTCCTCGCCGTACGCACGGTAGCCGGACGCTGGCCGGCGCGGCGGGGCGAGCAGGCCGGCCTGCTCGTAGTAGCGGAGGGTGGTGGACGGGACGCCGCTGTGGCGCGCGAGCTCTCCGATGCGCATGACCCGAAGGATACCCCCTTGACATTCGAGCGTACTCGAAGGTCTAGGCTGCGCCGACAGGCCAGCGAGGAGACCCTCGGATGCACGAAGACGACACGGGTGGGCAATCGACGAGCGGCCTGGTCGTGCTCGGCACGGCCGCCCTCGCCGTCGCCTGCTGCCTCGGGGTCTCGCTCCTCGCGGCGGTGGGGGGCGCTGGCCTCCTCGCCCTCGCCGGCGTCGCGCTGCCGACCGCGGCGCTGATTGCGATCGGCGCCTGGACGGCTTGGCACGTCACACGCAGCAGACAAGGAACAGGCGGACAATGACCAACCCGGATCCCATCGTGTACATCGACCTCGGCGTGGGCGGCATGACCTGCGACGACTGCGTCGTCCACGTCACCAACGCACTCGAGTCCGTGCCCGGCGTCGAGGGCGCAACGGTCGACTTCGCAACCCGCAGCGCAGTGGTCGTCGCCCGGGCAGACGTGGAGGGCTCGGCGCTCGCGCAGGCCGTCCGCGCCACGGGCCAGTACAACGCCTTCGAGCGGCGTCGGCGGTCCGAGCATGCCTGAGCCGTACGACCTCCTCATCCTCGGCTCGGGCTCGACGGCCTTCGCCGCCGCGATCAAGGCCAACGACCTCGGCGCGCGGGTGGCCATGGTCGAGCGGCGGACGCTCGGCGGGACCTGCGCTAACCGGGGCTGCCTGCCGTCGAAGAACCTCATCGAGGCGGCCAGGATCGTGTGGGAGGCCGCCAACCCGCGGTACGGGGGCCTGTCGCCAGCCCGGGTCGAGGTCGACTTCGGCGCGCTTGTCGCCCAGAAGGACGACGTCGTCCGCGCGTACCGGGCCAAGAAGTA
>JACQEF010000050.1 GCA_016200745.1 Chloroflexota bacterium
CCGCGCCGCCGCACCGGCTCGCTCGAACGCCGACACGGCCAGACCCGGCATCGGAGCGGCGCTCCGGCGCGCCTACCACCGGCCCGACATCCGGGCCGACCTGGCCTGGCTGCCGAACCTGGCGCGCTCGAAGGCCTTCTGGATCCCGCTCGCCGCGGCAGGGGCGGCCTCGATCGCCTACGTGGTGGCACCGTCCGCGCTCACCTACACGCTGATGCAGTACCTCGTGTGGGCGCCGCCGATCGGCCTCCTGTTCATCGCCGGATTCCTCGCGCCGCGGGCCAGCTGGCTCTACGGCATCGTGCTCGGATTGATCTCGTCCGCGATCTTCGCCGCCATGCTCTACTCGGGTGCCTGGAACACGTCCGCCGCGGTGATCGGCGGCCCGACGATCGCCGCCGACGCGTACCCCGGGTTCGTGGCGCAATGGATCGTTCTGTCCCTGCTCGCGGGTCCGTTCTTCGCGGCGGCCGCGGCCTGGTACCGCCGGTTCCTCCAGCTCTCGAACCCGAATCGAGGCCGCCGGCCGCAACAGCCGCAGAAGCGCACCGGCGACGGCCGGACCCGCGCGAGCACCAACCCGCAGAAGGCCGGCGTCCGGCGCTGATCGGGCCTAGCCGAGGCGTCGCATCCCGGCGTGCCCGAGCTGGCGGACGCCGGCGGGCTGGTCCGGGCCACCGGCCGGGGCAGCCACCTCGGGGAGTGCCCGCACGGTGTCGGCCACGACGTTGACCACGTCGCCCTCGCGCTGGAGCCGGCCGTCGACCAGCAGCAGGGCGTGGCGACGCACCACGCCGCGCAGCCTGGCCCACGTGTCCGGCCAGAGCGTGACGTTGACCATTCCGGTCTCGTCCTCGAGGGCCAGGAAGACCGTGCCCTTGGCGGTCATCGGGTGCTGGCGGGTCACGACCAGGCCGCCGAGCCTGACCGGGCCCGACCGCCGCCCGGCGAGTGACGCATTGGTCACCGCGCCCAGGCGGTCCAGCGCCGGGCGGAAGAGCGTCACCACCTGCCGCCTGGCGTCGAGCCCGATGACCGCGTACGCGTCGCCGATCCGTTCCGACTCGGTCAGCTCGGGGAGTGCCGGGGCATCCGTCGCCGGCAGCCGCAGGTCCATCGGACGCCCGGCCGCCGCCGACTTTCGGCCGCCGGCCCGGGCCATGCCCCGCAGCGCCCGACCGTCCACCCGGCCGCGGGACGCCCCGGCCACCTCGCGCAGCTGCCAGAGCAGCTCGCGGCGAGGCCGCCCGAGCGAATCCAACGCCCCGGTTCGGATGAGCCGCTCGATGACCTCCTCGGGCAGGCCCGTCCGCTCCACCACGTCGGCCAGGCTCCGATACGGTCCTCGTGCCAGTTCCCGATCGAGGAGCGCTTCGTGCTGCTCGCCGATCCCCTTGACCAGGCGGAGCCCCAGGCGAACGCCCCAGCCGGTGGCGGTGTCCGGTATCCAGCGGTCGCGAGCAGACGCACCCGGGATGATGCAGGCGGGCGAGCGGACCGGGCGCGGGTGGGCGGCGATCCCCGACCCCTCCGGGAGCGGCTCGCCCGGGTCGCCATCGTGCGAGCCGTCGTCGCCCGCGGGGCCGGCAAGCGCCCACCCGGGCCGGCCCGCCCATTCGGTGGTGGTGCGGTACGAGGACGCGTTGATGTCGACCGGCAGCACCGCCACGCCGTGGCGCTTGGCGTCGTTGACGAGGACCTCGACCGGGTAGAAGCCCATCGGCTGGGCATTGATGAGACCGGTCAGGAACTGGGCCGGGTAGAACAGCTTGAGGAAGGCCGATTCGTAGGCCGTCCTGGCGAACGCGGCCGCATGGCTCTTGGCGAACCCGAACGAGGCGAACGCGGCAACCTGGCGGAACAGCTCCTCGGCGACCTCCCCGGTCATGCCCGGCTGGCGCATGCAGCCCTCGAAGAACTGGCGGTGGAGCTTCTCCATCTCCCGGCTCGACCGCCACGTGCCCATCGCCCGCCGGAAGCCATCCGATTCCGCGGGCGAGAAGCCCCCGACCTCGATCGCGATCCGCATCACCTGCTCCTGGTAGAGGATCACGCCCATCGAGTCCGCCAGGATCGGCTCCAGGGTCGGGTGGAGGTAGGTCACCGGCTCGAGACCCTGCTTGCGCCGCAGGAACGGGTGGACCGCGTTGCCCTGGATCGGCCCGGGCCGGATGATCGCGACCTCCACCACGAGGTCGTCCAGGCTCACCGGCCGGGACTTGGGGAGCGTCTGCATCTGGGCCCGGCTCTCGACCTGGAAGACGCCCACGGTGTCGGCCGCCTGGAGCATCGCGAAGACCTCCGGAACGTTCTCGGGAAGGCGATCGAGGTCGACGCAGACCGCGCAGTCGTGCTGGATCAGCTGGAGCGTCTCGTCGATCGCGGCGAGCATCCCGAGGCCGAGCAGGTCCAGCTTGATCAGCTTGAGCGCCTCGACGTCGCGCTTGTCGAACTGGACCACGACCCGGTCCGGCATCGTCGCCCGCTCCAGCGGGGCGATGTCGATGAGCGGTGCTGCGGTCACGAGCATCCCGCCCGAGTGGATGCTCAGGTGGCGCGGGAAGCCGTCGATCCGGGCGCAGAACTCGAGCCAGCGCTCCCAGTCGCTGAGGCCGACCGTCGAACCGCCACGGGGCTGGGGCGGCGCCTCCGGCTCCACCCAGGCGACCGACGAATGGGCCGGCATGGCGCCCTGGTCGGCGCGACGTGGCGCCGGTGGGTCCCAGCGGCTGGGCCGCCCGAGCCGGTCCATCGCACGGCCCGCAGCCGCACGGCCCGCAGCCGCACGGCCCGCAGCCGCACGGCCCGCAGCCGCACGGCCCGCAGCCGCACGGCCCGCAGCCGCACGGCCCGCAGCTCCTCCGCATAGCCCGTGCCGCGGCCGTCGCGAAGCCAGGCCACGCTGGCCGGAGAGTCTCCCGGCCCGCCCTCGTCGTCGGTGTGGCCGCCGGGCCGGAGCGGAGCCACGGGCGCCAGGTCGTCGGTCAGCGGACGACGCCGCAGAACCGCCCGTTCCTCGCGAATACCAATGTGGGTGGTACCACGTGCGAGAGCGGCACTGGCGGACGCGCCGGAACCGGATGGGTCGGACGAATCCACGCTCGGGCTGGGCGGAATAGGCCCTTCCCGGGCAGCGAGGGCATCGAAGCCCGCATGTCCCACCACCTCCATTGGTATGTGCGATGTTCGGGCCGGATCCGCCTCGGCCTCACGCAGCCAGGCGAACGGCTTCGGGGCGGTCGGATCGGCCGGCTTGGGCGGCTGTCGCCAGGGCGGCACCTTCCCG
>JACQEF010000051.1 GCA_016200745.1 Chloroflexota bacterium
CGCACGCGTCGAGGGCACGCAACCCGACTCCTGGGAGGACCCCTCGGTCGCGCAGGTCTGGTTCCGCGGGTCCGACTACATCGTGCCACGCCCGGACGCGGGGATCTTCACGCTCGGGTCGTCGCCGCGCGATCCGGAGCGGATGCGGCAGCTGGACCACCTAGCCGACCGGGTCCATGAGGTCACCCAGGGCCGGATCCTGACGGTCCGCGAGGTGACCGGGCTGCTCGGGCTCGCGCACCAGACGCACATCCGCGACGTCGCGCTGACCGGCCGCGTCCACATCCGCTGGAACGCCAGCCGGATCTGGACCATCCCGGTCGACCGCCCCGAGATCGACACCGAGGACGCTCGCCGGGAGCTCGCCCGCCGGCACCTCCACTGGTTCGGGCCGACCACCGTGGCGCGGCTGGCTCGCTGGACCGGTGTCGAGGCGCGCGACGCCGCGCAGACCTGGGCATCGATCGAGTCCGAGCTCGAGCCCGTCGACATCGACGGAGTCGAGGGCGGGCCGCGCTTCGTGCTCAAGGCCGACGTCGACGCGCTCCTGGCCGCCGAACCGATCACCGGCGTACGGCTCCTGCCCTACGACGACGCCTACACCAAGCTCGACCGCGAGCTGCTCGTCCACGACCCAAAGCTCCGGGCGCGGGTCCTGCCGCTGGTCGGCCAGTCCACCCTCGGCTACACGCCGGGCGCGATTCTGGTCGACGGCGAAATCGTCGGCGCGTGGCAGCGCCAGCAGCGCAAGGTCACCGTCCACCCCTGGTCGACGCCGTCGCCGGCCGTCCGCGACGCCGTCGAAGCCGAGGCGCTGGCGTTTCCGATCGCCGGCTCGTCGAAAGCGTCGGTCACGTGGGACTGACGTCCGCCTGATCGAACGTCGCAGAGCGTAACGAGCGACGCGACCCTACCGTGAGACGCGATCTGGGGTTCCGGATGCGAGCGTGCATACTCGCGCGCGGTGAGCCGGATCGGCATCTCGCCGGGAGCCGTCTCCCCGACCCCAGGAAGGAGGCTCGTCATGGCCCAGATCATCGTGGTCGCCGAGGTCAACGATGTCGAGGAGTGGCTGAAGTTCAAGGCGAACATGGTCCCCGCGATGGCGGCCGTCGCGTCCGACGGGTCCAGCTACGTTGCCATGGATGGCAGCAACCGGGTGGCCAGCACCTGGGACGTCCCTGACATGGACGCCTTCCGGGCGGCGCAGGGATCCTTCACCGGCGACCTGGCGGCGGCCGCTCAGCGAGCCGGGATGATCCCGTCGTCGATGGTGATGTACGTCAAGAAGTAGTCGGGTTGGAGCTGTCCGGTTCGACGAAGGTCCCTCGCAAGGGATGGTCCGAAGCCTTCAGCTTCAGATCTACTCGACGAGGCTCTGCCGCCTCGACTCGAATTCGGCCGCCGTGACCAGGCCCTCGGCGTAGAGGCCCTGCAATTCGCGGAGCCGGTCACCGGCCGAGCGCTCGCCCGTGACGTCCGACTCGACCATGAAGCTCGTGATCGTCGCGGTGATCGCACCGAACAGTCCGATCCCCAGGATCATCAGCACCATCGCGGCTACTCGGCCCTCGTCGGTCCTCGGATACACGTCGCCGTAGCCGACGGTGCTGAGCGTCGAGATGCCCCACCAGATGGCATCGAACGGCGACCGGATGGCCTCGTTGATCCCGTTCTCGGCAGCGAACATGGCGAGCGAGCAGACCACCATGACGTCGAGGACTCAGCGGCGAACCCGGTACCGGATGTGGCTCGCGTCCGGCGTGTCGATGACTCGGACGATCTCCAGCTCGATGCGCGACGGCAGGACGTCGAACATCCGACGGCCGCCACCGAACAGCACCGGGATCAGGTGGATCTGCAGCTCGTCGAGCACGCCGACTTCGAGCGCCCGCTGCGCCGTATAGGCGCCGTGGACCAGCACAATGCGGTCGCCCGCGGCCGCCTTCGCCTGGGCCATGGCGCTGGCGATCCCGTCGGTCACGTAGGTCACGAGCGGGTAGTTCGCCACGGACGGGCCGGGCGGCCGGTGACTTGGCACGAAGATCGGGACGCCGTGGTTGTCGCCACCCCAGTGATCGACCTGCTCCACGGTCCGCCGACCGACCAGGATCGCACCGAACGTGTTCCAGTCGTCCCACAATTCCCCGAGCTCCCCGGCCGGCCTCGAGAAGTCGCCGTACCACTCGTGCAGCCGGTCGAAGCCGTCGCCACCGGGGTTGCCGACATCATCGTTGGGGCCTGCGATGTAGCCATCGAGCGACATCGACATGAACAGCACGGATGTGGACACGTTGGCCTCCTGCCGCGTCGCGCCTACAAGCCGCCGAGCGCCCAGAGCGGCGCGAAGGCTAGCAGGGCCGCGGCCGCGACCTGCACGCCGAGGACGACCAGCGCCGGGCGCGTTGCCGTCGGCAACCACCGAAGCGCGAAGAACGCGATGACCGGCAGCTGGGCGCCGACGAGGATCTGCCACAGGTGCGCCTGGGCGCCTTCGTCGGGCTGGTGCACGACCCCGTGGACGGTCACGAACCAGAGGACCATCGCGAGCGCGCCGGCGGACATCGCCACGGGCAGGAAACCCGACGGTTGGCGCAGCAGCGCCCGGACGGTCGGCGCGGGTTCGAGATCGGGTCGCGAAGCATCCATCGGGTCGGTCAGCCTAGCACTGGCTCGGCTCAACTCGGGGGCCGTCGCGTAGCCGGTCTGCCCGAGTCAGTGCCCGAACAGCAGCCGGATGTCCGATTGCGCAAATAGACGACGACGGCCGGGCCGACGATGAGGTTCGTGCCGATGTTGTTCTGGCCGAGCATCCACAAGGCGTCGACGAACCCGAACGCCCAGAACAACAAGGCGAGCGTCCAGGCCCACGACTTGAGCTCCCACAAGCCATAGGCGAGCGCGCCCGACACGAGCACCAAGGCGAGGACGACCCAGCCGCCGACCGGCGCGACCAGGATCGTGATGACGGCCGACAGCAGGGCAAGGAATGCCAGAAGGCTTACCCCGAACGGCCGTTCTCGAGGTGGAACAGAGCCCTCCACCATACCGCGGCGAGTATGCGCCTCGGCATTCCGCCCGGTAGTCAGCAGCCGGGTCAGAACGAAGGCGGGCCGAGGCCGATCCCGTTCTGTTGCGCCGTCGCGGCCTGCTGGCGCGCGATCGTTGCGTCGGGGTCCTGCTCGACCTCGTGGTGAACGGCGTCGAGTCGCTCGGCGACGCCCGCGGACTTGGCGATCCGGAGATCCGCAGCGGCCACCAGCGGCCTGCAGCACTCGTCGATAACGACCAGGAACCGGCCGTCGGCGTCGCGTTCTGTGATGCGGCCCGAGTGGCCGGCAAAGGGGCCGACGAGCACGGTCACGTCGTCGCCGACGCCCGGTCCGCGGCGAAGGAGCCATCTCAGCATGCGTTCAGCCTCGCCATGCCTGGCCGGTCCGTCAAGTGCCGGTCGGATTGACCCGTTCGGCCGCTCCCGCGGCATGGGACAGGTTGACGACGTCCTCGTAGGCGTCGATCGCCTGCTTGATCTGCCGCCGCTTGACCCTGGGAACGATCTCGACGAACACGACCACGACGACGCCGGTCCAGAGCGCCCAACCGAGCGCGTAGAGCAGGTCAACCGCCAACCCGAGAGGCTCTTGGGGATGCGAGGCCTTGACGGCGTACCCGACGACCTGGAGGGCCAAGCCGACCGCGAAGGCGATGGCAAGCGTCCAATACAGGATGCGCTGGCCGGCGACCGCTCGCTTCAGATCGGTGACGTGCTCGGCCATCCAGGCGAGGCCCTGCGGATCACGCAGGGCCGCGTCGATTGCCCCATCCGCCCGTTCGCGAGCCCGGCCGCCGGTGTCCGTGCGTTGCGTCATGGGTCGCACCTCCTCAGGCGATCTTGCGGCGATAGGTGCGCATGGCGAACAGGTACGCCACGACGAGGATTCCCACGCACCAGGCGAGCGCGACCCAGATGTCGCTGCCGACCGGCTGGTCCGTGAACAGGTTGCGGATCGCGTTGACGATCGAGGTCACCGGCTGGTTCTCGGCAAAGACGCGCACGGGGCCGGGCATGGTGGCCGTCGGCACGAAGGCCGAGCTGATGAAGGGCAGGAAGATGAGCGGATAGGAGAACGCACTGGCACCGTCCACGGACGTCGCGGTCAGGCCGGGGATGACGGCCAGCCACGTCAGCGCGAGCGTGAACACGACCACGATCCCGGTGACCTCGAGCCACGCCAGCGGCCCGGCGGATGACCGAAAGCCCATGACGATGGCGACCAGCACGACGACCCCGACCGAGACGAGATTGGCGACCAGTGAGGTCAGCACGTGCGCCCAGAGGACGGACGATCGTGCGATCGGCATCGACTGGAACCGCTCGAAGATGCCGCCCTGCAGGTCCAGGAAGAGCCGAAAGGCCGTGTACGAGACGCCGGAGGCGATGGTGATGAGCAGGATGCCGGGCAGCAGGTAACTCACATACGACGGGGATCCGGAGTTGATCGCGCCGCCGAACACGTAGACGAACAGCAGCATGAACGCGATCGGCATGACCGTGGTCGTGAGGATCGTGTCGAGGCTGCGCGTGATGTGGCGCAGGGATCGCCCGGTCAGGACGGCGGTGTCGGCGAAGAAGTAGGTGGTCATCGTCGTTCCTTACTTGCTCGTGGTGTGAGTGGTGTCCGTGGCGTCGCCGTTGCCCCGGGGGCGGCCGCCGACGAGGGTCAGGAAGACGTCCTCGAGCGTGGGCTGCTTCTCGACGTACTCGACCTTGGCCGGCGGGAGCAGACGCTTGAGCTCGGCGAGGGTGCCGTTCACGATGATCCGACCCTCGTGGAGGATCGCGATCCGGTCGGCGAGCTGTTCGGCCTCGCCGAGATCCTGGGTGGTCAGCAGCACCGTGGTGCCACTCCCGGCGAGCTCCTTGACCGCCTGCCAGACCTCGAGGCGCCCCTCGGGGTCGAGCCCGGTCGTCGGCTCGTCGAGGAAGATGACCGGCGGGTTCCCGATGAGGCTCATCGCGATGTCGAGGCGCCGGCGCATGCCGCCCGAGTAGGTCGACACCCGCCGAGCGGCCGCGTCGGTCAGCGCGAACCGCTCGAGCAGCTCGTCCGCGATCTTCGCCGGGTCCTTGAGGTGCCGCAGCCGGGCGACGAGGACCAGGTTCTCGCGCCCGCTGAGGATCTCGTCGACGGCGGCGAACTGGCCGGTGAGGCTGAAGGATTCGCGGACCTCGGCGGCCTGGGCGGCGACGTCGAAGCCGTTGACATTGGCGGTCCCCGCGTCGGCCTTGAGCAGGGTGGAAAGGATCCGGATCACTGTGGTCTTGCCGGCCCCGTTCGAGCCGAGCAGGGCGAAGATGCTGCCCCGCGCGACATCGAAGTCGACGCCGCGCAGCACGTGCAGCTCCTTGTAGGACTTCTCCAGGCCGTGGACGCGCACGGCTGGGCCTTGGAATTGCGTGGACGTTGTCACTGGCGCTTCTCCTTGTTATCGCCGTCAGCATACGGCGTATACCTGATGCCCGGAGTCTAGGTATGCGGCGTATACTTTGTCAAGCGATGAAGGAGACGAACCCCACCGAACCCGTACCGGCGCCTGGACGACGCGCCCTCACCCGGGACGCCGTTGTGGCCCGGGCGCTCGAGATCGGCACCGCGGAAGGCCTCGAGGCGGTCACCCTGCGGCGCCTGGCGCAGGAGCTCGGGGTCACGCCGATGGCGCTCTATCGCCACGTTCGCGACAAGCAGGACCTCATCAATGCGATGACGGAGGTCGTGCTGGAGGGGATGGACGTCACCGCCGGGGTTCAACCGGGCATGACCTGGACCGAACGGCTGCGCCTGGAGATCGAGAACTACAAGGCGCAGATCGACGCCCGTCCGCTCGCGCTTCCCCTGAGCATCGCCTACAACGCCGAAGGGCCCCCGTCCTTCTGGAGGGTGCTCGAGCGCCTCCTGGCCATTCTGCTCGAAGCGGGGTTCGCGCGGCGAGAGGCGATCGTCCTGATCCGGATGATCTCGAACCTGCTCGCCGGCTACCTGCTGCTGCTCCAGCAGGGCATGCCCGCCGACGCCCTGCCACCCGACCCCCGCCAGCTGGACCTGATGCGGCGGGGCTTCGCGCTTGCCCAGATGCGCCTGCCTCGAGACGAGTTCCCGAACCTTGTCGAAAGCGCGGAGGACACGGCCGAGGTCTGGCTGACCGACCCGAACGATTGGTGGGGCTACACGGTCGACCTGATCACGTTCGGCATGGAGCGAATGCTCGAGCGCAGCCGCGAGCGCTCACGACCGGAGGAAGGCGCCTCGTAATTGGGGTCGGCGGGGTCGGATCGCCCGCCACGATGGAGTCAGTGGGGCGGCGCCATGCCGAGCAGCTGCGCGAGGTCGGGCCTCGTGTACGGGTCGTCTTCGACGACTTTGCCGTTGGCGAGCCGGTAGTAGGTCAGGCCTTCGGCCGGCAGCTTCTCGCCGTTCGACCGGGTGACCTCGAGGCTGAAGCGAGCGACGACCGAATCGCCATCGGCGACGAGCTCGCGGATGGTGAACTCGAGGCTGACGGAGGCGCCCATCGCGGTCACGATGCCCTTGAACGCCTCGCGGTCGGCGCCACCCATCGCCGGGTTCACGTAGTCCGGGGCAAGCAGCTCATCGAGGACGGCGAGATTGGTTGCCTGGAGGCCCTCGGTGATGAACCGGCGGACGACGGCCTTGTTCTGCTCGCTTGACGCCACGGTCGACCCTTCCTGGGCGCAGTCACGCCCATCACCCCGGATGGCTCGGTCTCGCCATTGGCCCGGCGCGACGGTCGAGGCGACCGCATTGGGGACGACGCGCCGGCGGGAACCGAAGGTCCCATGCCCACCACCAAGAGGCCCAGTGTGCACGCTGGGCGATCAGACGCCTAGTTAGGAATCGCTAACGTTCGGCCGTCCAGCCGCTCCTCGCCGCATCCAACTACCCAACGTGCATTCGCCTGGCTTCAGGCCGATGATTCCGGGACCCGGGCGTCGTCCCTACACGTAGACAGCGCCGATCGATCGTCGTCGAACTCCCGTTCGCCCAAGGAGCACCCGCCATGTCACTCGCCCGCGTCCAGTTCTTCTCCATCTCGCTCGACGGGTTCGGCACCGGCGAAGGCCTGAGAGCCTGTGAATCTTTCGGCCGCGGGGATTCCCAGGCGGGGCCGGCGCAGCTACGATTCGGTGATGGATGAGCTGTTCGACCTGCCGCCCACGGAAGCCGGCCCAGTTGAGCCCGAGGGCCGCG
>JACQEF010000052.1 GCA_016200745.1 Chloroflexota bacterium
CCGAACTTCTCGCCGTCGTCGCCCATCATCCCGACCCGCGTCCCCTCATCGGTGGCGTGGACGCGCAGGTAGTCGATGACCTCCTCCACGGCCCGGAACGGGATCCGGTACCGGAGCCCCTGCTCCGTCCCGAAGACGGTCAGCCGCTGGCCCTGGTCCTCGGTGGTGTACGGCCCCCACAGGTCCTCCTCAGGGATGGCCGCCGCGCGGAAATGCGCGTCGTCGAGGATCGTCCAGGCGTAGCCCCCGGCGACCAGCGAGGTCGGCAGGTCCGGCTCCCAGACGCGTTCGGCCAGCCACGCCCCGCCCGGCCGCCGGCCGAACAGGCTCTCGAGCTCGTCGGCCATGCGCTGCAGCTGGCCGATCCGATCACGCTCGGGCAGCGAGGCGAGGACCGGCTCGTAGTACCCGCCACCTAGGACCTCGACCTGGTCGCGCGCCACCAGCGTCGCCAGCCGGGCGATGAACTCCGGTCGCTCGGCGCGCAGCCAGTCGAGCAGCGGACCCGAGTAATGGAGCGACAGGTGGACGGCCGGATGGCGCTCGAGCGCCTCGAGCATCGGCAGGTAGGCCTGGCCGTAGACCTCGCTGAAGACCCACCCGAAGTTGCCCACCGGCTGGTGGTTGTGAATCGTCAGCGCGAGCGAGATGCGAGGTGCCATCGACCGACTAGCCGGCTTCGGTGACGACTGGCGCGGCGTCGGCCCGAGCGACCGCGACCCCGGAGGCGGGCAGGTAGAGTCGCTCGGTGTACTCGTGCAGCATCCGCGTCGTCGAGAAGCGCCACAGCGCGGTGGCCATTGCCCGTCGCATCACCGCGACCCAGCGCAGCGGCATGCCGGATGCGTCGCGTTCGTAGTAGCTCGGGATGATCTGCTCGTCGAGCAGCTGGTACAGGTCCTGGGCGTCCTGCCAGTCCTGGGCGGCTTCGTCGGGGTTCGTCTCGCGCCCGCCGATCGCCCACCCGTTGTCGCCCTCGTAGCCCTCGTCCCACCAGCCGTCGAGCACGCTGACGTTCGGGACGCCGTTCTGCGCGGCCTTCATGCCCGAGGTCCCCGACGCCTCGAGCGGACGGCGAGGGTTGTTGAGCCAGACGTCCACGCCCTGGACCAGGAACCGGCCGACCCGCATGTCGTAGTCCTCGAGGATGAACACCCGGCCGCGGAGCTCCGGCGATCGCGATCGCTGGAAGATCTCCTGGATGACCTTCTGGCCCGGGCGGTCGGCCGGATGCGCCTTGCCGGCGAACACGATCTGGATCGGTCGCTGCTCGTCCCAGACGAGCCGCCCGAGCCGCTCCATGTCGCTGAACAGCAGGCCGGCCCGCTTGTACGTGGCGAACCGTCGCGCGAAGCCGATCGTGAGGATGTCCGGATCAAGCGCCGTCTCGAGTTCGGCGAGCACGGCCGGCGCCTCGCCGTGGCGCGCAAACTGGCTGCGCAGGCGGCCCCGGGCGAAGAGAGCCAGCTCGCGCTTCTGACGCAGGTGCGCGTCCCACAGGTCGCGGCCGGCGATGCGCTCGAGGCGTTCCCAGAACCGTCCGGCCTCGAGGCTGGCGTCAAGGTCGTCGAGGTTCGCGCCGAGGTCCTCGAGCAGCTCGACGATGGGCGAGCCGATCCAGCTCGGGGCGTGGACGCCGTTCGTCAGCCCGAGGATGGGCTGCCGGATGACGCCCTGCCACGTCGAGTTGGCGGTCTCGCTGTGAAGGTGGCTCACGGCGTTCGCGCCGCTCGTCAGCCGGAGCGAGAAGGCGGTCATGTCGAACTGGCCCGGATCGCCGTCGACGCCGAGGCCGATCTGGAGGACGCGCTCGACGGGGACGCCGGCGCTGTCGAGGAGCGGTCCCGCGACGCGTCGGATCAGGTCCGCGTCGAACCGCTCGTTACCCGCCGAGACCGGCGTGTGGATGGTGAAGACGCTGTCGCTGCGCACCCTCGCGAGCGCCGCGTCCAGGGTCTGCCCCTCCTCGACGTACTCGCGCGCACGCTCCGCCAGCAGGAGCGCCGAATGCCCCTCGTTGAGGTGCCAGACCGACGGCGCCAAGCCCAGGGCGCGCAGCGCCCGAACGCCACCCACGCCCAGCACGATCTCCTGGTGGAGCCGCATCTCGCGGCCGCGGACGTACAGGATGTTGGTGATCGGGCGGTCGTAGTCGGCGTTGGTGGGCGTGTCCGTGTCGAGCAGGAGGACCGGGACCCGTCCGACCTGGGCCAGCCAGACCGCCACGGTCAGGTCGCGACCCGGCAGCTCGACGGTCACGGTCAACGGCAGGCCCGATGCATCCTGGACCCGGCTGAGCGGCAGTCGGGTCAGGTCGTAGTCGGGGTAGCTGTGCTCCTGATGGCCGTCGGCGTCGATCGACTGGCGGAAGTAGCCCTTGCGGTAGAGGAGTCCCACCCCGATCGCCGGGAGGGCCATGTCGCTCGCCGACTTCATGTGGTCGCCGGCCAGCACGCCGAGACCGCCCGAGTAGATCCCGAGCGACTCGTGGAATCCGTACTCCGCGCAGAAGTAGGCGATCGGGCCGTCGAGGGCCGACCCGTAGCGGCGATGGAACCAGTGGTCCGAGCCGTTGGCCATGTACCGATCGAAGCTCGCGAGAACGTCGTGGTACTCGGCCAGGAACTTCTCGTCGTCGAGCAGTCGCGACCATTCGGTCGGTCCGCTGATCACCGGGATGGGGTTGCGGTAGCGGGTCCAGGCCGTCCGGTCGATCAGGCTCCACAGGTTGCGCGTCGCCGGGTGCCAGGCCCAGTGCAGGTTGTAGGCGAGGCGGCGGAGCCCCTCCAGCCGTGGCGGCAGGGGGAAGCTCGCGGCGGGGATCGAGGGGACGTGGACGGGGTCCATGCGCGGGCATCATAGCGGGTCCGATGCCGGAAGTGAACCGGTTTAGTGGCAGGGTTCACCCTCGAATCGTGGCCCGCCGCCCGGACCCCGTCACGGGCACCCGGCAGGCTCGCCCGCTACGATGCACCCATGGCCCTGCGGATCGCGTTCCTGGCGTCCGAATGTGAGCCGTGGGCCAAGACCGGCGGCCTGGCCGACGTCGTCGACGCGCTCGCCCGGGCGCTGGGCAAGGTCGGCGAGGGGATCGAAACGCCGGTCGACGTCTTCCTGCCGCGCTACCGGACGGTCGCCGTCCCCGAGGCCGCCGATCGCGCCACGGTCGTCCGCGTTCCGGATCCGCGGAGCCCGTCGGGCCACAGCGAGATCACGATCCTGGATGTGGCCGCCGACGGCTACCGGCTGCGCCTGGTCGACCACCCGGCCGCCTTCGACCGTGAGGGCTTCTACGGCGACGCGGCCGGCGATTTCGTCGACAACGCCTGGCGGTTCGGGTTGTTCTGCCGGGCGGCGCTCGAGGCGGTCCGCGCCGACGCCCGGCCGCTCGACGTGCTCCACCTGCACGACTGGCACACGGGACCGGCCGCGATCGAACGCGATGCGTGGTACGCGGACGATCCGATCGTGGGGCGCGCGGCGATCCTGATGACGCTCCACAACCTCGCATATCACGGGTGGACGAGCCGGGAGCGGCTCGGCCAGCTCGGGCTCGTCCCCGGCGACGGGATCGTGCCCGCCGAGGCCGATGGGATCGACCTGCTCGCCGCGGGGATCGAGCGCGCCGAGCTGGTCAACACGGTCTCCCCCGGGTTCGCCGGGGAGGCGCTCACGCCGGCCTTCGGGATGGGGCTCGACGGTCTGCTGCGGAGCCGGGGCGACCGCTTCATCGGGATCCTCAATGGGCTGGACACGACCGTCTGGAACCCGGCGACCGACGGCGACCTCGCGGCGCCCTATTCGCGCGCCGATCGGTCGGGCAAGGCGATCTGCCGCGAGG
>JACQEF010000053.1 GCA_016200745.1 Chloroflexota bacterium
CCGGTGCGCGGGCTGCGCACCTCGCTCTCCCGGTCCATGAACACGATCTGTTCGCCATCGAACTCATGCTTGTCGAGCTTGTCCTTGCGGTTGTTCTCCACAATCCGGTACTGGACGCGCGCGAACACCGCGGCCCAGCGCCTCCCCGAGCTTGGGCAGCGTCTTGGGCCCGCGCCACATGACCACCAGCACCAGGACGATGAGGAGCGGGATGAGCAGATCGGTCATGGCCGGATGGTACATCGCGGCCGTGCGCTGCCGATCGCGGTCGCGGCGGTATCGTGCGCCCCATGCTCCTGGTCTTCGGGCCGCGCTCGACCGGCTACGACTTCGGTCCGCACCATCCGTTGACGCCTCGCCGGTTCGGTCCGGGGATCGACCTGCTCCGGACCCTCGGCGCGGAGCCCGGGCTGGCCCCCGAGCCGGCGACCGACGAGGAGCTCCTGCGCTGCCACGAGCGCCGCTACCTCGAGGTCGTCAAGCGCTTCTCGGTCTCGCCGTTCGGCGAGGACGCTCGGTTCGGGATCGGTGAGGGCGGTGACGATCCGCCCTTCTCCGGCATGCACGAGGCGGGCGCGACGGTCGCCGGCGGGTCGCTCCGGGCGGTCGAGGCGGTGCTGCGCGGCGACGTCGAGCATGCGTTCCATCCCGGCGGCGGCCTCCACCACGCGATGCCGGCCCGGGCATCCGGCTTCTGCATCTACAACGACCCGGCGCTGGCGATCGCAAGGGCTCGCCAGGATGGGTTGCGGGTCCTGTACGTGGACCTCGACGTCCACCACGGCGACGGGGTTCAGGCGATCCACTGGGACGACCCCGGGGTGCTGACCCTGTCGTTCCACGAGCGCGGGCGATACCTGTTTCCCGGAACGGGCGGGGTGGGGGAGCTGGGCGAGGGCGTCGCGGCCGGGACCTCGGTCAATGTGCCGATGGAGCCCGCGACGGGCGAGGGCGCCTGGCTGGGGGCGGTCCAAACGCTGGTTCCGGAGCTCGCGGCCGCATTCGGTCCCGACCTCGTCGTGTCCCAGCACGGGGCCGATTCGCATGCCTGGGATCCGCTCGCGCACCTGCGCGTGACGACGACGGCGATGGGCCTGGCGGCGCGGGTCGTGGATGACGTGGCGCATCGCTTCGCGGGCGGGCGATGGCTGGCCACCGGGGGCGGTGGGTATGACGCCTACCGCGTGGTGCCGCGATCCTGGAGCCTGGTCTGGCTGGCGGGAACCCATCGGGAGACGCCGGCGGCGACGGCGGTGGCCTGGCGGGAGCGATGGGCCGCGGAGGCTGCGCGGTACGGGCAGGCACCGCCGCCCGGGACGTTCGAGGACGGCCCGAATGCGGGGCTGCCGATGGCGGCCGAACAGCTCGCCGCGGAGGAACGGTCGCGCGAGACAACTGCGCTGGTGCGGCGGATCGTCGTGCCACGGCTCGTCCGTGAGGCGAGTGATCGTGGTTGGCAGGACGGGGCCGACGCTGGGGCGCCGGTCTCGTCGCCGTCCATGTCGCCACCCGTGGCGTCCACGTCGGTGACCGTCGTGGCGGGCATCACCGCGGACACGTGGTCCCGCATTCGGCTCGCTCCGAGGGTCGTCGCTCCGGCGAGTTCGGAAGCCGGTCACGCGCTCCTCCGCGCCGCGCTCCTCGACGGTGCCGAGGTCGTCGGCGCGATTGCCGGCGACGTCGTCGTGGGTCTGGCCGTCGCCGCGCCGCCAGGCCCCGATGGCCACCGCGACCTGCTCGCCCTTGGCGTCGCGCCGGAGCACCGGCGGAGCCGGCTCGCCGCGGGACTGCTGGCGGCCAGCTCGGCCGATCGAGCCGACATCACCCTTGCCGAGCGGGACCCGATCGAGCCCCTCGACGTCGACCTTCGAAGCCGGATCGCCACCGCGCTCCTCTCGGGTGCGGGCTTCACGGTCGAGCGTCCCGGCGGGGCCGTCGGCTCGGCCAATCCACCGTCAGCGGCCTGGCTTCGCCATCGCGGTTCGGCCTGGCGACCCGGGTCGACTCCACGAGGGTGACCCGCGCCGTCGGGGGCTTCACCCAGTCACCACCGACCGCAGCCACCGATTAGAACGGCTGGTCTATTCGCGGTGGACCGCCTATACTGGCTGTCCCGTGGGAGCTCCGACCCGAACCCGACGCCTGCCACGATCGCCCGCGCCCGCCGATGGCCGGAACGGGCCCGGCGAGCCTCCGCCTGCGGACCCCCTCGATCGCTTCTCGCCCGCGGTCCGTGACTGGTTCCGCTCGAGCTTCGAGGCACCCACCCCGGCCCAGGCAGAAGGCTGGGCGGCCATCTCGGCCGGCCATCACACGCTCATCCACGCCCCGACCGGGAGCGGTAAGACCCTCGCCGCGTTCCTGTGGTGCCTGGACCGCCTGGCCCGCGAGCCGAGCCGGCCGCCGGTCAAGGGGCAGCTCGCCCAGGTCAGGGTGCTCTACGTCTCGCCGCTCAAGGCCCTGACCTACGACGTCGAGCGCAACCTGCAGGCGCCGCTCACGGGGATCGGCCTGGCGGCACAACGGCTCGGCGAAGCGCCGCCCCGGATCTCGGTCGCGTCACGGACCGGCGACACGCCGACCGAGGATCGGCGCGAGATCGCCCGCCACGCACCGGACATCCTGATCACCACCCCCGAGTCGCTCTACCTCATGCTCACGAGCGGGGCGCGCGAAGTGCTCCGCGGCGTGGAGCACGTGATCATCGACGAAGTCCACGCCATCGCCGGCTCCAAGCGCGGCGCGCACCTGGCATTGAGCCTGGAGCGGCTCGAGCGCCTCCGCGCTCCCGACGCCCGACCACCCCAGCGGATCGGCCTGTCGGCCACCCAGCGACCGCTCGAGGCGATCGCCCGGTTCATGGCGGGGGTCGGTCCGGGCCGCGACGTCCAGATCGTCGACGCGGGCGCCCGCAAGCCGCTCGAGCTGCAGGTCGTGATCCCGGTCGAGGACATGGCGGCGATCGGCGAGGTCCTGCCACCCGACCAGCAGCCCGGTGGCCCGGCGACCGGCGGCGATCTTCGCACCAGCATCTGGCCCGCGATTCACCCACGCATCCTCGAGCTGATCCGGAGCCACCGCAGCACGATCGTCTTCACCAACTCGCGCCGCCTGAGCGAGCGGCTCGCCCAACGGCTCAACGAGCTTGCCGGCCAGGAGCTCGTCCGGGCCCACCACGGCAGCATCGCCCGCGAGCAGCGCCTCCAGATCGAGGAGGAGCTCAAGGCCGGACGGCTGCCCGCGCTGGTCGCCACCTCCAGCCTCGAGCTCGGCATCGACATGGGCGCGGTCGACCTCGTGATCCAGGTCGAGAGCCCGACCAGCGTCGCGCGTGGCCTCCAGCGGGTCGGCCGCGCCGGCCACCAGGTCGGGGCGCCCAGCAAGGGCGTGATCTTCCCCAAGTATCGCGGCGACCTGCTCGAGTGCGCCGTCGTGACCCGCCGGATGCATGAAGGCGCGATCGAAACGACCGTGATCCCGCGCAACCCGCTCGACGTCCTCGCCCAGCAGCTGGTCGCGATGACGGTGATGGACAAGTGGACCGTCGACGAGCTGCTGGCGACGGTCACCGCGGCCGCGCCCTACGAGACCCTGACCCGCGACGTCCTCGAAGGCGTGCTCGGGATGCTCGCCGGCGCCTATCCATCCGACGAGTTTGCCGAGCTCAAGCCACGCATCGTGTGGGACCGCCTCACCGACGTCGTCGAGGGCCGGCGCGACGCCCGCGTCGTGGCGGTCACCAGCGGTGGGACGATCCCCGACCGTGGCCTCTACGGCGTGTTCATGGTCGGCGAGGCAGGCACGCCCGGTCGCCGGGTGGGCGAGCTCGACGAGGAGATGGTCTACGAGCTCCGCGCAGGGATGCACGGCG
>JACQEF010000070.1 GCA_016200745.1 Chloroflexota bacterium
CAACACCGTGTTCATCTTCCCGGGCGTCGGTCTCGGAGCCATCGTCGCCGAGGCCCGCGAGCTCACCGACGAGGCGTTCCTCGTCGCGGCCCGCGAGTTCTCCGCCATGGTCTCCGCCGACCGGCTCGCGGTCGGTGCGATGTACCCGCCGATTCGCGACCTGCGTCGCATCGCCCGTACGATCGCGGTGGCCGTCGTCCGGCAGCTCCGCGACAGCGGCTACGGCCGCCAGTACCGCGACGAGGAGATCGAGCCCGCGGTCGACGCGGCCATGTGGTGGCCCGAGTACCTGCCCTTCGCCACGACCTGACGACCGCCCGCCCGCCCGCCGCCGATTCCCGGCGTGCCCGGGGCGGTCCTGACCCGGGCCGGGCCGAGTGGACCCTGACATCCGGCCATTCGACACTGACGGCCCGCCACGGCGGCCAGCATCCTCAGGATCGAACTGGAGGTGGCCCGATGGAGACACGAAGAGTGACGGCGGACGGACGACCCTCGCACAAGGTCATCGTCTGGATCGATCACGATCAGGCCTTCATCGTCGGGCAGGGGCCGGACGGCCGAGAGACCGTCGAGCTCGTCGATCGAGCGCCGGGCGAGACCGAGGCCGACTTCGAGGCCCGCACGGTCGGCGAGGTCGTCGATGACGATCGGGTCGTCGTCTCCGGACCCGCCTATGCTCGGACCGGCTTCGAGCGGGCCTACGTCGCGGTGACCCATCGACCGGATCGCCTCGTCGACATCGAGCCGGACACGGTGCCCACCAGGAAGGTACGCCAGCCGGCGTGACCGGCGGCCATCTCGCCGGAGCGACCGCCCGCCTCGACCGGCGTGGCCACGGCCGCCGACCGGTAGAGCGGACGAAGAGCGAGGACTGATGCGCATCGTCTCCCCGGCCGAGGCCGTCTCCGGCATCCAGAGCGGCAACCAGGTCTACGTGCAGTGCGCGGCGGCGACTCCGTCGGTGTTGCTCGACGCGCTCGTCGCCCGGGCGCCCGAGCTGCGCGACGTCGGGATGATCCACCTCCACATCGAGGGTCCCGGACCGCACCTGCGCCCCGAGATGGCCACGCATTTCCGGCATCGCGCGCTGTTCGTGGGACCGAATGCCCGCCAGGCGGTGAACGAGGGACGGGCCGACTTCGTGCCCGTCTTCCTGTCGGAGGTTCCGCACCTGTTCGAGCGTGGCGCGATCGAGCTCGACGCCGTCCTGGTCAACGCGACCCCGCCGGACGCCCACGGCTTCTGCTCCCTGGGGACGTCGGTGGAGGCGATGCACGCGGCGATCCGAAGCGCCAGGACCGTCATCGTCCAGCTCAACCGGTCGATGCCGCGGACGCTCGGCGAGAGCTTCATCCATGTCGACGACATCGATCTCGCCGTCGAGGTCGACGTCCCGCCCTACGAGTACACCAGTGGGACGATCGGCGACGTCGAGCGCCGGATCGGCGAGTACGTGGCGGAGCTCATCCCCGACGGCGCCACGCTCCAGCTGGGGATCGGCGCGATCCCGTCGGCCACGGCGCTCGCCCTGATCCACCACAAGGACCTGGGGATCCACACCGAGATGTTCACCGACGCGGTCGTCGACCTGGTCGAGGCCGGCGTGGTGACCGGCGCCCGCAAGCAGCGAAACCGGGGCAAGATCGTGACCGCCTTCATGATGGGCGCACGACGGCTGTACGACTTCGTCAATGACAACCCGATGGTCGAGATGCGCTCGGTCGACTTCACCAACGACACGCACATCATCCGCTCGTTCACCACGATGACCGCGATCAACTCGGCGATCGAGGTCGACCTGACCGGCCAGGTCGTGGCCGACTCGATCGGCAACCGGATCTACAGCGGGGTCGGCGGCCAGATGGACTTCGTCCGCGGCGCGGCGCTGGCGCCGGAGGGGCGGGCGATCATCGCCCTGCCCTCGACGGCCGCCAACGGCACGATCTCGCGGATCACGCCGTCGCTGGCCTGCGGCGCGGGCGTTGTCACGACCCGCGCCCACGTCCGGACCATCGTCACCGAATGGGGGGTCGCCGAACTGTTCGGCCGGAGCCTCCGCGAGCGGGCGGCGGCACTCATCGCGATTGCCCATCCCGACCATCGCGACCAGCTGCGGTCGGAGGCGCACCGACTCGGGTTCGGCTGATGCGGGCCCTCCAGGTTCGCCGGCCCCGCCCGGCGACCGACGATCCGCTCCAGCTGGCAGAGCTCCCGGATCCTCGCCCCGGACCGGGCGAGCTGCTCATCCGCGTGTTCGCCTGCGCCGTCTGCCGGACCGATCTCCAGATCGCCACCGGCGACCTCGCCCTGCATCGCAGCCCGGTCGTGCCCGGGCACCAGGCCGTCGGGGAGGTCGTCGGCCTGGGTGCCGGAGTCGAGGACTGGGCGATCGGTGATCGGGCGGGCAGCACCTGGCTGGCGGGCTTCGACGGCACCTGCGCACGCTGCGCGACGGGCCGGGAGAACCTGTGCCGTGCGGCCACGTTCACCGGCTGGGACACCGACGGCGGGTTCGCGGACCTGGTGACGATCCGGGCCGACGTCGCGGTCCGGATCCCGGCGGGGCTCGATGCGGTCGCGGCGGCGCCGCTGCTGTGTGGCGGGGTGATCGGCTACCGTGCGCTCAGACTGAGCGGGATCGCGGGCGGCGGGCGGCTCGGGCTGTACGGGTTCGGGGCCTCCGCGCGGCAGGCCATCCAGGTCGCCCGACACTGGGGCTGCGAGGTCCACGTCGCGTCGCGCAGCCGGCGCGACCTCGAGTCCGCCACCGCGTTCGGGGCGTCCTCGGCAGGCGGCTACGACGATCCGCCGCCGGCGCCGCTGGACGCCGCGATCTCCTTCGCGCCAGTCGGCTCGGTGGTGATCTCGGCGCTCCGCGCGCTCGAGCGAGGCGGGACCGTCGTGGTCAACGCCATCCACCTCGACGGCGTGCCGGCGTTCTCCTACGACGACCTGTGGTGGGAGCGGTCGATCCGGTCCGTGGCGAACGTGACCCGGGCGGACGCGCAGGAATTCATGGCCCTGGCTGGCGAGATCCCGATCCGGTCCGAGGTCGAGGTGCACGACCTGGCGGATGGGAACGAAGCGCTCCGGCGGATCGAATCCGGCGAGGTCACCGGGGCGGCAGTGCTGCGCCTCTGATCACGGGCGCCGGCCCGCCGCGTCCGGGAACCTAGTGCGCACCCGCTCCGACCGGCTCCCTGGTCGGCAGCTCCTCCGGCTGTCGCGTCCGCTCGGGCCAGCGCCTCCTGACCGGTTCGCGAACGATCAGCACGGACGCGCCGCTGTGAAGCAGCACGTTCCGGGCGACGCTCCCCAGCAGGATCCGGGTCAGTCCCGTGTGTCCGCGGCTACCGACCACGATGAGCCCGCTGCCGAAGCATCGGGCGGCCTCGATGATCTCGTGCGCGGCATGGCCGGTGCTGATCGACCAGCGGGCGCGATAACCCTCGTCGCTCAGCCGCTGTGCGGCACCCGCCGCGATCGCCTCGGCATGGCGACGTTCGCTCCGGCGCTCTTCCTCGAAGACGTCGAACGCCGCATCCGAGAAGACGCCGAGCGAGCTGGATTCCGGCCGGTCACTGCCGACCGCCACGGTCAGCACCTCCACGGCCCGGTTGGCGAGGATCCGGTTGGCCGTCAGGTAGGCGATGGCCGATTGCGCCGACGGCGAGCCGTCGACGGCCACGAGGACGCTGTCCGCGACGGGAGCCCGGACGACCAGGACGGGGCACGGGGCATGGTCGACCACCTCGGCCGACACGGATCCCAGCAGCATCGAGGTGAGCGGCCCGCGACCGCGGCTGCCGATCACCACGAGCTCGGCCCGGAACTCGGCCGCCCGCTCCACGATGAGCGTGGCCGGGCGTCCGTGCAGGACGGCCCGCTCCACGGACAGCGTCGTGCCGTCGAGCGTCGCCGCGGCCGTGTCGAGGACGAGCTCCAGCTCGTCGCTGGTCTGCTGGTCGTACGAGCCCACGGTCGGGGCAGAGACGACCAGCGGGGCCAGCAGCTCGGCGGCCGGCTCGGCGACCGCGACGGCCTGGATGACGCTGCCGCTCGGCCAGGTCAGGGACCGGACCAGCTGGCAGGCGGCATCCGACGACGGCGACCCATCCAGGGCCAGGAGGATACGCATGACGTCTCCTTCGGTGGACGACGCCGCGGAGGGCGTCGAGCTCAGCGGGCGATCACCACGGTCGCGGGGGAATGGGTCGCGATGTGCTCGGACACGCTGCCCTGCAGGACTCGGGAGACCGCACCGAGATGGCGCGAACCGACGACCACCATGTCGTAGCCGCCGTCCTGGGCGATCTGCTCGATCGTGTGGGCGGGATCGCCGGCGCGCTCGATGAGCGCCGCCTCGATGCCCTTGTCCAGGAGCAGCCGCTTGGCTTCGGCCAGCTGGCTGGCGTGGACCGGGGTGTCGTCCCACGGATCGATCGGCACGCGGCCGGGATGGACAGGTACGACGCTCACGACCGCGACGCTGGCATCGAACTTCTTGGCGAAATCGGCGGTCAGGTCGAGCGCCTTGCGCGCGGGCTCGCCGCCGTCATAGGCGAGGAGGATCTTCATCCGACGGCTTCCTTTCCCAGGCGGCAGGTCCCAGATCGGACCCGCCCAACCACGGCGAGCATGCTCCGGAGGGGCAGGCGAAACGACGGCCGACAGTCACGTGGAAGCGGGACCTATGGCCCTCGATGGGGCGGTCGCCGGAACCCGACCATGAGGGCCATGACAGAGACCCTGTGCGCCCTCCTGACCCAGACCTGGTTCGCGGCGGACATGCCCGAGGACATCTGCGAACGCCTGTCGGCGATCGGAGAACTCAAGGAGTACCCGGCCGGTGCGGCCGTGGTCTCCGAGGGCACGACCTGTCGCGAGCTCGGGGTGATCCTGCATGGCCGAATCGCCCTTCGCCTCGCCCTCCCGGGCGTCGGCGAGCAGACGATCCTGACCATCGACGACGGCGACCTGTTCGGATGGTCGGCCCTGCTCCCGGAGTCGATCGCGACGTCGACGGGGGTGACCCTCGTCCCCACGACGGCGCTCGTCTTCGACCGCGAGCCGCTCGCCGCCCTGATGGCCGCCAACCCCGAGATCGCGAGCGCCATCTATCCCAGGGTGCTCGTCGCCGTGACGCGCCGGCTGCAGGCCACGCGCACCCAGCTGCTCGACCTCTATCGCGCCGGACACGAGCCGTGGTGACCGCCAGCGCACGGTTCCTGCCCCGCGCAGATCTCGACCGACTGTTCACCGCCCTCACCGCCGACGGCCGCCGCGTCGTCGGCCCGACCGTCGTCGACGGCTCGATCGTCCACGACGAGCTGGCCTCCTTCGCCGAGCTGCCCAAGGGCTGGACGGCCGAGACGGCGCCCGGCGCCTACCGGCTGCAGCCCACCGGGCGCGACCGCCTGTTCGACTACAACGTCGGGGCGACGTCCTGGAAGCGCTTCACCCACCCGTCGATCGTGCCCCTGACCCGCGGCCGTCGGGACGGCAACCAGGTCGTCGTCGAGGCCGTCGAGATCGATCCGCCGAAGCTCGCCTTCGTCGGCGTGCGCGCGTGCGAGATCGCCGCCCTCCGGATCCAGGACCGCGCGATGCGCGCCGGTCCGCTCGGCGACGCCGACCATATCGCCCGTGGCGATGCCGCCCTCGTGGTGGCGGTCGAGTGCGCCGTGGCCGCGAGCACCTGTTTCTGCACCTCGATGGGCACCGGGCCCGAGATCGACGGTGGCGCGGACATCATCCTGTCCGAGCTGGACGAGGGGTTCGTGGTCCGGACCGGCACCGACGCCGGTGCGGACGTCGTCGACCGCCTCGGGCTCGGCCCGGCCGAATCGCTGCAATCCGACCGCGCGGCCCGCCAGGTCGGCGCGGTCCGGGCGGCGATCGGCGATCCCGTCCCGGCCGAGGGCCTGGCGACCCGTCTCCGCGCCGCCCTCGACCACCCGCGCTGGGCCGAGGTCGCGGACCGCTGCCTGGCCTGCGCGAACTGCACCCTGGTCTGTCCCACCTGCTTCTGCACGAGCGTGGCCGTGGCCTCCGACCTCGACGGGGTCGAGGGAACGACCGATCGCACATGGGACAGCTGCTTCAGCCAGGGCTTCGGCCGCGTCGCCGGCGACGCCAACTTCCGGCCGAAGGTCAAGGATCGCTACCGGCAGTGGCTCACCCACAAGTTCTCGACCTGGTGGGACCAGTTCGGCTCCACCGGCTGTGTCGGCTGCGGCCGGTGCATCGCGTGGTGCCCGGTCGGCATCGACGTCCGGGAGGAGCTCAACGCGATCGCGCCGATCGGCGCGCCGTCCGGCCCCATCCCGTGGCCGCTGTCGCCGATCGAGGGTCGCGCGCCCGCGCCGCTCGCGACGGTCGAGCCCGCCGCCCACGTCACCGCCACGGTGCGAAGCGTCTCGTTCGAGACGGTCGACACGGCGACCCTCGAGCTCGTGCTCGACGACCCGGCGCTCCTGGGGTCCAGGCCCGGCCAGTTCGTCATGGTCGAGCTGCCGGGGTTCGCCATCCCGCCGATCTCGATCTCGCGCATCCGTCCCGACGGCCTGAATCTGACCATCCGGTCGGTCGGGCCGGCGACGGCCGCGCTGGTCAACCTGGCCACCGGGGCCGAGGTGTCGCTCCGGGGCCCGCTCGGTCGCGGCTGGCCGATCGAGGCCGCCTACGGCCGCGACGTCGTGATCGTGGCCGGTGGCATCGGGCTCGCCCCCATCCGCCCGCTGATCGACGCCATCCTCGCCGAGCGCCCGAAGTTCGGGGCCATCCGGCTCTACCTCGGCGCCCGGACCCCGCGCGATCGCCTGTTCGTGGCCGAGATGAACGCCCTGGCCGGGCGGACGGACCTCGAGATCGAGGAGATCGTCGACCGGGCCGGACCGGAATGGCAGGGCAAGGTCGGTATCGTGACCCAGCTGTTCGACCACGCGCCGTGGGACGGGACCCGGGCCACCGCGTTCATGTGCGGCCCCGAGCGGATGATGACCGCCACGGCCAACACCCTCGAGCACCGCGGCGTCACCGACGAGAACTGCTGGCTGACGCTCGAGCGGAACATGGCCTGCGGGGTCGGCACCTGCGGCCACTGCCAGCTCGGACCATTCTTCGTCTGCCGTGACGGACCTGTCTTCTCGCTGGCCGAACTGGGCAGCGCCTTTGGTCTGGAGGGACTGTGATGACCGCCCCGTTGCCGGTCGAGCACGGGCGCCAATCGCCCCGGGCCGCGGCCCAGAAGCGGCCGCGCGTCGGCGTGGTCAAGTTCGCCTCGTGTGACGGCTGCCAGCTCACGCTGCTCGACCTCGAGGATGAGCTCCTCGCGGTCGCCGAGAAGGTCGACATCGTCGAGTTCGCCGAGGCCACCTCGCGGCGATCCGGCGGCCCGTTCGACGTGCTCTTCGTCGAGGGCTCGATCAGCGCCCCCGAGCAGGTCGACGAGATCATCAAGCTGCGGGCCGTCTCCAAGATGCTGGTGACCATCGGCGCGTGTGCCACTGCCGGCGGCATCCAGGCCATCCGCAACTGGTTCGACCACGAGGAGATCCGGCACGCGGTCTACGCCGACCCGCGGTACGTGGAATCGCTGGCGACCTCGAAGCCGGTCGCCGACTACGTGGCGGTCGACGCGGAGCTCCGCGGTTGCCCGATCTCGCCCGCCCAGCTGAAGGAGTTCCTCACCGCGCTCGTCACCGGCCGGCGCCCGCAGCTGCTGGACGAGGCGGTCTGCCTTGAGTGCAAGCGACGCAACGTGGTGTGTGTCGCCGTTGCCCGCGGGATCCCGTGCCTCGGGCCCGTCACCAGGACGGGCTGCGGCGCGATCTGCCCGGCCTACGGACGAGGATGCTACGGCTGCTTCGGGCCGCGCGAATCGGCCAACACCACTTCGCTGGCGGCGTGGTTCGCGGACGGCCGCAACGCGACCGAGGTGAGCCGCCTGTTCAGCGGCTTCACCGCCTGGTCGGAGCCCTTCAAGAAGATCATCGACGCCAACGGCGGCCCGCCGCGGTTGGCCGCGCCCTCGGAGACACCCGATGCATGACCTCGACCTGGCCGCTGGCGGAAGCGGCGACCTGGCCATCGACGTCGCCATGATGACCCGCGTCGAGGGAGAGGGATCGCTCCGGCTGCGCGTCCGCAACGGCGTCGTCGAGGAAGCCAGGCTCGAGATCTTCGAGGCGCCCCGCTACTTCGAGCAGCTGGTCATCGGCCGCACCCCCGACGAGGTCATCGACATCGTCGCCCGGATCTGCGGGATCTGCCCGATCGCCTACCAGATGACCGCGGTCCACGCGTTCGAGCATGGCCTCGGGATCGAGGTCGATCCGCAGGTCCGCGCGCTCCGCCGGCTGATGTACTGCGGCGAGTGGATCGAGAGCCACGCCCTCCATGTCTACCTGCTCCACCTGCCCGACTTCCTCGGCTACGCCAGTGCCCTCGAGCTCGCCAAGGACCACCGCTCCGCGGTCGAGGCCGGGCTGGCCCTCAAGAAGGCCGGCAACCAGCTCGTCGAGCTGATCGGCGGCCGGGCGATCCACCCGAACGACGGCCTGGACATCGCCGCCACGGACTGGCTGACCGAGTTCCAGGAATCGCAGGTCTCGTGGTCGCACGCGCTTCAGTCGCGCGACCGGACCGGCCGTCCGTATCTGCTGGGTCCGTCGTCGCGGGTCATCCTCGCCGGCGACCAGCTCCACCCGCTCGCGGCCGAGGCTCTCGCCGGGACCGGCCTGATCGAGGAGATCCGGACCAACCCGTACCGGAGCATCCTGGCGCGGGCGATCGAGCTCGTGGACGCGACCGCCGAGGCGATCGAGATCATCGACGCGTACGAGCCCCCGGCCAGGGCCGCCACCCCGTGGACGCCCGGACCCGGGTCCGCCGCGTGGGCGACCGAGGCGCCCCGCGGCCTCATCTTCCACGCGTACGAGCTCGACCGGAACGGGCTGATCAAGAGCGCCCGGATCGTCCCGCCCACCAGCCAGAACCAGGCCGGTATCGAGGCGGATCTCGCGTCCTTCGCGCCACAGGTCCTCGACCTCCCAATGGACCAGGCGACCCACAGGATCGAACAGCTGGTCCGGAGCTACGACCCGTGCATCAGTTGCGCCACGCACTTCCTCAACCTGAGCGTCGAAGAGCTGTCATGACCCGGGCCATCCTGGCGCGACGGCCCCGGCCGCCCGGGCACGCTGCCGCGATCGCCGTCGAGGTGCTCGTCTGCGGCTCCCCTGACCGTGGCGACGACGGGGCGCCCATGGCCGTCATGGGCCGGCTCCGCGAGCAGTTGCCGTCCGACGTCACGATGCGCGCGGTCGGCATGCTCGACGTGGACGACCTGCTGTCGGTCCCGCCCGGCGCCGGCGTCGTGATCGTCGACGCCGCCACGGGGATCGAGCCCGGGTGCATCGTCGACCTGGCCCTCAACGGGTTGATCGGCCGGTCCGACGGCGTCCATCCACGCTCGTCCCACGCGCTGACGCTGCCCGAGGTCGTCGGCCTCGCGGAGATGCTCCGCGGCCGGCCGCTGAACGGACGGATCGTGGCGATCGGCGGATCCCACTTCGGGCTGGGGTCGTCGTTCAGCCGGCCGGTGACGGCCGCGCTGGATCCCCTCGGCGACGCGATCTTGGAAGCCGTGGCGAGCGTCCGGCCGCCGGTCGTCGGTGCCGCCTGAGATGTGCGCCCGGATCGTCCCGGATGTGCCGGCGTTGCCGAGCAGGGTATCCTCCGCTCATGTGCATCGCCTATCCCGGCAAGGTCCTCGAGATCGACAATGGCATGGCGCTCGTCGAGACGGACCAGCGACGACGCCGGGCGTCGCTCCTGCTCGTCCCGGAGACCGCCGTCGGTGATTGGGTCGTCGTTTCGGCCGGTACCGTGTTGCGCGTCCTCGAGCCCGAGGAAGCCACGGAGATCCGGACCATGCTCGATGAGGCAGCGCGCGCCGAAGCGGCGCTGCGAGGTGTCACGCCACCGGACGGTGGCTAAGGAAGAGGGAATCTGAACCATGCTTGGCCGTTCTGGCAACCCACTTGCACTCACCGCGCGGCGAGGCGTCCTCCTCGCGTTCGGGACGGCCGCGATCAGCGGGCTGTCGGTCTACCTCAATTCGTTCGGCGTGAAGGTCGTCTCCGACGCGGCGGTCTACACGACCGCCAAGAACGGGGTCGCCGCGATCGTGCTCGTCGCCCTCGCCCTCGCCTTCGGTGCCGGACGCGAAGCCCGCACCCTCGACAACCGGAACCGGCTCGGCCTGGTCGCCATTGCGATCATCGGCGGCAGCATCCCGTTCGTCCTGTTCTTCAGCGGACTGGCCATCGCCACGGCGCCAACGGCCGCGTTCATCCAGAAGACGATGTTCATCTGGGTCGCCCTGATGGCCGTGCCGTTCCTCGGCGAGCGGCTCGGGTTCATCCAGATCGCCGCCCTCGGCACGCTGCTCGCCGGCCAGGCACTCATCGCGCCGCCGACCGGGATGGGTTGGGGCACGGGCGAGACGATGATCGCGGCCGCCACACTCCTGTGGTCAGTCGAGGTCGTGCTCGCCAAGCGGCTCCTCGTCGGGATCTCCCCGCAGCTGCTTGGCGCAGCCCGGCTGGGTCTCGGCCTGGTCATCCTGGTCGGCTACCTGGCGGTCTCCGGCAAGCTCGGCGGGTTTGGATCGATCCCGTCCGAAGGCTGGATGTGGGTCCTCATCACCGGTGGCCTGCTCGCCGGCTACGTCGCGACCTGGTTCCGTGCCCTCCAACTGGCGCCCGCCACGACCGTCACGAGCGTGCTCGTGGTGGCCGCCGTGGTGACCGGCATCCTGTCCGCGCTCAACAAGGGAGCGGCCCCGGACCCGCGGGTCATCGCCGGCTACCTGCTGATCATCGCCGGCACGGCGTTGGTTGCGCTCTTCACCGCCCTTCGTCCCAGCGCAGCCCATGCGACCCCTGCCGGCGCCGACGCCTGACACCAGCCACCGCCCGCCGGTCAGCGGGCCCGTCCTCTTCGCCCGGTACGCCTACGGGCCGAACCGGCTCGGCCTGTGCGGCCCGGACGACGCGCCGGCCCTGTTCGGTGAGGCCAGCCAGGGCGGCGACGAGCGGGAGATCCGCGATCTCGCGCTCGGGTTCGAGGGCGCCTATCCGTACCTCGAGCTGATCGCCCGGGCCAACGCGATCCAGGATCCGCTCGACCGTCGTGTCGTCGACGCGTACTGGCTCGGCAGCCCGCTGCTCGAATCGGTCACGCCCAACCTGCTGGGCGAATCGCTCCGGCTCCGATTCCGGCCGAAGCTCGGCCAGACGACGTGGCAGTGGCTGGAATCGAGCGCCCCGGCCGGCTCCAAGCCGTGCCATGCGTTCCACGTGCTCGACGTGTTCCCGAAGGTCGGGCTCATGCGCAGCGAACAGGTCGACCACGTCCTCCAGACGATGGATTCGTGCCGGATCCGGTGGGGCCGTGTCCTCGAGCGGGACGGCGACGCGCTCGTCGTCAACGCGGTCCCACTGGCGCTCGTCGACGGACGGCTCGAGCTGGGCGCGCCGCGCCGCGAACGCATCTCCGGATGGCGGGACGGCCACGGCTTCATCGGCGACGTCGCTGCAGGAGACATCGTCTCGATCCACTGGGACTGGGCCTGCGACGTGCTCGACGAGGACGCCGCCGGCCGGCTGATCGCCTGGACCCGCCGCGAGCTGGACATCGCCAACGCCACGATCTGAGCGCGTCCGCGGGACGGGCGGAACGCTGGCGGGAACGGGCCGGATGGCCCGCGTGATGGTGACATCCGCGTCTGTCGTGAAAACGCCCCTCGGCCCGATGGTTGAGACCGTACCGGCGGGTGGAGCCGTACGGCGATCCAGCGCGAGGGACCATCGATGGCTGACATGGCAGGTGCCCCGGGGGCCGTGTGGGCATTCAGCGAGCACGAACATCGTGAGCTCATCCGAGGGATCAGCCGTATCCACGACATCGCCTGCGAGATCGGCGGCTGGCTGACTCCGGAGCAGTCGGTCCGGGTCCTCGGGATCTTCGACTGGCTCGATCGCGAGCTGGAGCCGCACATCGCCTGGGAAGAATCGTGGCTCCCTGGCGAACAAGCTGCGGGCCGACAAGCACATCCTCCAGCAGGACCGGGCCGGCGGGCGGCTGGCCGAGATGCGCTGCCACCTGTTTGCTCTCGAGGCCCTGCTCCATGCCCACATCGACCGCGAGGAGCGCTTCCTGATGCCCCTGCTCGCCGACGCGCGAGCCGATGGCGCCGGCAAGACCGCTTCCGCGACCTGAGCCGACGGAACGTGCCCCATGACCATGAACGTGCGTGAGCCGCTGCCCCAGCACCTCGACCCCCCGGGTGCCGCGAGCCTGCTCGCCAATCTCGGGTTCATCGCCTGCTCCGACCTGCCGGACCGCCCGGGGCCGGCCTACCTGCTGGTGGCCTTCCGGCCGGAGCCGACGCTGCGCCACTACGACCCCGAGCTCGTCTCGTACTGGGTCACCGTGGCCGGTCGCGGCGCGCAGCGCGCGCTGACTCGCGAGACCGAGCTGCCCGTCGACACCGAGTTCACCTGGGGTCTCATCCGCATCGTCGACCGACTCAAGGTCTCGAACGAGTACCTGACCTTCGGTGGCCACCTCGCGGCGGCCTCGATCCAGGACACCACGATCGCCGTCTTCACCTCGCCGACGCCGCTGCTCCGGCGCGGCGGCCACTCGCAGGGGTGGGATCACGGCGCCGAGAGCGTGGGCGCCTTCTTCGCCCGGCTCCAGGTCGCCGTCGACTACACACCCGGCTTCGAGACGCGGCTCGCGGACGCCGGTCCGCTGGCGCGGTATGCAGCGTTCCTCAACGACGTCGTCGGCCGATTCCGGACGAGCAACGCCCTGCGGTCCGGCCACCCGGACCTGTGGACGCTGTTCGACACCGAGGAGCGGCGGCTGCGCCGCGATCATCCGATCGAGTGGGAGCGGGGCGGCGAGCTCCTCGCGGCGGCCGAGGTCAACCTGCCCTAGTCCGCCCCGCGAGTGCGCCGGTCATCCGTTCGGCGACTGACTGGCCACCCGGGGCCACCGAACCGGTCCGTTATTGACCGCCGTCGCCGGGTGTCGACCGATCGTCAGGCCTCGGCCGCTGCCGATTGCTGGGCGGGCGGCGTCGCGCCGGCCGTCGGGTCGCCCGTCCAGGCCTCGACGGCCGGTCGGAGCGCCGTGAGCCTGGGCATCGGTACGCCCAGGCGCTCCCCGGTGGCGACCACGTCCGCGTAGATGCGCTTGAGCTCCTCGACGCCCGTGTGGCGTTCGAGGATTCGCCTGGCGGGCAGGTTCGCGGCGTAGAAATCGTGGATGCCGGCGGCCGCCGCCTCCGGCGGGGCGAAGAACGTCGCGGCATCCGGGATCCGCTCGACGGCCACGCCGCGCGCCCGGCAGACCTCGAGCGCTTCGCGCGCGGTCAGGATCGCCGCTTCCAGTCGCGCCGCGCCGCCGAGCAGGGCGTCGACGCTGCCGGCCGCGATCGTTGAGCTGATCAGGCCGGCCTCGGTCGCGAAGTGGACCCACAACCAGTGCAGGATGTCCGGCTCGACCGCGACCTCGAGCCCGGCGCTCTCGAACAGCCCGCGCACGCGGGCCAGGCGCGGCGTGTCGCGCCCATCGACCTCGCCCAGGTGGACCGTGTCGAGCAGGGCGGCATCGAGGACGCCGTCCACCCAGCCGCCCCCGGCGACGGGGAAGCCCCACAGGTAGCGTCCGGCCAGCACGTCGTCGATCGCCGCAAGGTCGTCCCACCAGTTGCTGAAAAACAGGATGTCGGCCTTGCCCGTGTCCACGGCCAGCTGATACAGGATCGCCGGCACGTCGTAGTGCTTGAGGCTGACCATGATCAGGTCGTAGCCGTCGGCCGGCCCGAACCCGTCCACGATCATGGCCGGGTAGCGCAGGTGGAGCTCGTGGGGCTCGGCCGTCCGGCCGTCGAGCAGGCAGACGTCGAGGGCGGAGTCGCGGCCCGCCCGCCGGCCCGTCCGAACGAAGTGGCTGACTTCGTGGCCGGCCTGCGACAGCACGTCGCCGTAGATGGTGCCGATCACGCCCGTTCCGTAGACGAGGACCTTCATCGCGCTGCCGTGCCTTTCGGTTGCGCGGCTGGCCGGGAGTGACCGGGGCAGCCTCCGCGGGCCTCACTGTGGGCGCCGGGCGGCCGCGACGTGAGTGCGGATTGGACCGTTTTGCCGAGCCAATGGGCTCAGGGGAGAACGCGGCGCGGCGCACCTCTCCGAGTTGACATCAGTTCTATGTTGACATCAGCCATATGCTGCATGTGACTATCATAAGCTAGATACAAGCAGATGGGTGTTAGTGCCAGGAAGGACCCGTGAGCGAATGACTGATATCTCTCCCCGCCGCTGGTGGGCGATGGGTGCCCTCAGTGTTGCGGTTCTAGCCATCAGCCTGGACATCACGGTCCTGACCGTGGCACTCCCGACATTGGCCGGGGTGTTCAAGGCTTCCGAATCGCAGCTCCAGTGGTTCATTACCGCCTACACGCTGGTGCTGGCGGCGGCGATGCTGCCGTCGGGTCTGCTGGGCGATCGGTACGGGCACCGCGCAGTCACGCTGGTGGCCCTCGTCGTGTTCGGCCTCGGGTCGATCGCGGGCGCCTACGCCCCGGGCCCCGAGGCGTTCATCGTTGCCCGCGCGGTCCTCGGCCTGGCCGGGGCGGCCCTGATCGTGATGGCGCTCTCCCTGATCACGATCCTGTTCGACGAGACCGAGCGGCCGCGCGCCGTCGGCATCTGGGGCGCGGCGACCTTCGTGGCCCTGCCGCTCGGGCCCATCCTCGGCGGATGGATCCTGACCAACGCGTGGTGGGGCTGGGTCTTCCTGCTCAACGTCCCGGTGGTGATGGCCGCCCTCGTCGCCGTCTTCGCCTTCGTCCCGTCGACCCGCGCCCCCGTACGGCCCCGGATCGATGTCTTCGGCGTGGTCGCCTCGAGCGGCGGGCTGGCGCTCCTCATGTACGGCATCATCGAGGCCGGGCGCAACGAATGGTCGGACCTGGGCGCCGTCGGACCGGCCGTCGCCGGTCTCGCCGTCCTCGTCACCTTCGTCCTGTGGGAGGCCAGGCTCACCAGGCAGCCGGATGGCCACCCGCTGGTCGACCTGGGCCTGTTCCGCTCGCGCAGCTTCGGCTGGGGCGTGATCCTCACGTCGATCGGCGTGTTTGGCCTGTCGGGCCTGCTGTTCACGCTGCCCCAGTTCTTCCAGGCGATTGTCGGCACGGACGCCCAGGGCTCGGGTTTCCGGCTCCTGCCGGGCATCGCCGGGCTGATCCTCGGAGCGCTTCCGGCGGACCGGATCGCCGCCCGGATCGGCGCCAAGTTGACGGTGGCGGCGGGCTTCGCGGTGCTAGCGATCGGACTGGCGATCGGGTCGACGATGACCACCACCAGTGGCGACGCGTTCGTCGCGGGCTGGAACGTTCTGGTCGGGTTTGGCGCCGGGCTGAGCTTCGCGACGTCGGCCTCCGCGGCGCTCGTCGAGCTGTCGGCCGAACGGAGCGGGGTGGGCGCCGGGCTTATCCAGGCGATCACGAAGCTCGGACCGGCCTTTGGCGCCACGATCCTCGGCAGCGTCCTGAGCGCGACCTACCAGGGCCGGCTCGACCTGGCCGGGTTGCCGGCGGAAGCCGCCGCCATCGTGGCGAAGAGCGTGTTCGGCGGGCTGTCCGTCGCGCAGCAGGCGGGTTCGTCCGCCCTTGCCGACTCGGTGCGGACCGCCTTCGTCGCCGGCATGGACGATGCGCTGCGGGTGACCGCGGCCATCGCGCTGGGTGGCGTCGTCCTGGCCCTGGCCTTCCTTCCGGCGGGCTCCAAGCGTGCGACACTGGTCGAGGCCGAGCACGGAGGTGTAGAGCGTGAGTTCGTTGCCAGAGGCTGACAGACCCAAACCCGGGCTCCGGGAGCGGAAGAAGGCGAAGACCCGCGCCTCGATCCAGGAGGTCGCGCTCCGCCTGTTCGAGCGCCAGGGCTACGAGGCGACCACGGTCGAACAGATCGCCGAGGCGGCCGAGGTGTCGCCCAGCACCTTCTTCCGCTACTTCCCGACCAAGGAGGACGTCGCGCTCTACGACGCCCTCGATCCGCTGTTCATCGCGGCCTTCCGGGCGCAGCCGGCCGGGCTGAGCTCGCTGGCCGCGATGCGTGGCGCGATGCGCGAGGTCTTTGGCATGCAGAGCCCCGAGATCGCCGGCCAGTCGGTGCGCGCCTCGCTGATCATGAGCGTCCCCGAGCTGCGGATGCGGATGCTCGATTCGTTCGTCGACACGATCGACCTGTTCTCCGGCGTCGTCGCAGAACGTGCCGGGCGCCCGGCCGACGACTTCGAGGTGCGGACGCTGGTGGGCGCCCTGATGGGTGTCGTCATCGGGGCGTGGCTGGCGTCCGGTGGCCCTGTCGGACCGACGTTCATCGGCCGCGTCGATGACGCGTTCGGCTTCCTCGAGGGCGGCTTCCGGATCTAGGAGCGGCGGCTGCGGCCCCGGATCGGCGTGACGGCGACTCGGTACGGGAGGGGCCGCCGTCACTCCGCGGTGGACCATGCCTGCCGGGCAGTCCGCCGCGGAGTGCCGTCCGGGCCCGTTGGCGGGGGCGCTTCGGCCCGCCGGAAGCGAGATCGCCGGGCGCATCGGGGGGATCGGCGGGTGCCCGGCGGACGGCCCGCGGCGAGGGTTGCGAACGGCCCCCCGCAACGCGCCGTTCGGCACTCCCTGGGGTCCAGCCCCGAGACTAGCGTTCGCCTGGAGGTGGTCAATGGCCGTCGCCGTACGTCCGGCACCAGAGGAGATCCAGGCCGCGAAGCCATTTGCGCCGCTGGACATCGCCATCGATCGCTGCAAGGGCTGTCGATTGTGCATCGATGTCTGTCCCAAGCACGTCCTGGCGCTCGATGAGTCGTTCGTCAATGGGCTTGGCTATCACCCGGTTCGCCTCACCGATCCCGACGGCTGCACCAGCTGCGCCCTGTGCGCGCGGATTTGCCCGGACGCCGTCTACACGGTCTACGCGCGACCGAAGGCGGTCTGACGTGACGACCATGACGCGCCGCGTCCTGATGAAGGGCAACGAGGCGATGGCCGAGGCCGCGGTCCAGGCGGGCTGCGACGCCTACTTCGGGTATCCGATCACACCGCAGGCCGAGTTGCTCGAGTGGATGGCCCGCAGGATGCCCGAGCTGGGACGCGTCTTCATCCAGGCCGAGAGCGAGCTCGGCGCCATCAACATGGCCCTCGGCGCGGCCGCGACCGGCGCCCGGGTCCTGGTGTCCTCGTCGAGCCCGGGCATCAGCCTGATGGCCGAGGGGATGAGCTACATGGCCGGCTCCGAGCTGCCGGTGGTGCTGATCAACGTGATGCGCGGCGGGCCCGGGCTCGGCAGCATCGGCGCCTCGCAGTCCGACTACTTCCAGGCGACCAAGGGTCACGGCCACGGCGACTACCGGGTCCCGGTCCTGGCGCCGTCGTCCATCGCGGAGGCGGTCGGGATCGTCGCCGACGCGTTCGAGATCGCCGAACGCTATCGCACCCCCGTGTTCATCCTGACCGACGGCGTCATGGGCCAGGCGATGGAGCCGGTCGTCCCCGAGTACCGGATGCCGCCGCGCCTCGACAGCGACTGGTCGCTCTCCGGCGCGGATGGCCGCAAGCCACGCGTCGTGCACTCGCTCGACCTCAAGCCCGAGGACCTCGAGGTGCACAACCTCGCCCTCCAGGCCAAATTCGCCGAGATCGCCGAGCACGAGGTCCGCTGGGCGGGGGAGTACCTCGAGGACGCCGAGATCGTGGTCGTCGCCTACGGCACGGCCGCTCGCGTGGCCCGCACGGCGGTGGAGCGGGCTCGGGAGCACGGCCTGCCGGCCGGCATCTTCCGCCCGATCACGCTGTGGCCCTTCCCGTCGGCCGAGCTGCGCGCAATCGCCCCGAAGCTGCGCGCGGTCGTCGTCCTCGAGATGTCCGCGGGACAGATGGTCGAGGACGTGCGGCTGGCCGTCGACGGCCGGGCGCCGGTCTTCTTCCACGGCCGGACCGGTGGCATGGTCCCGACGCCCGGCGAGGTCGTCGACGAGCTCAGGCGCGCCTGGGCGACGACGGCACCCGTCGAGGACGCGGCATGGGCCGACGCGGCCGCCGCCGAGCCGGATCCGTTGAGCCTGATCGAGCAGGGCGCCTGGGCGGCGACCGGAATCGGGCGGTGAGCTGATGTCGACCCTGACCTCCGAATCGAAGCGCATCGTCTACCGGCGGCCCGACGCGCTGGCCGACAAGTCGACCCATTACTGCCCGGGCTGCGGGCACGGCATCGTCCATCGCCTGGTCGCCGAGCTGCTCGACGAGCTGGACGTCACGAAGCGGACGATCGGCGTCGCGTCGGTCGGCTGCAGCGTATTCGCCTACGACTACTTCACGGTCGACTTCGTGGAATCGCCGCACGGCCGGGCGCCGGCGGTGGCGACGGGCGTTCGCCGGATGCGTCCCGACGCGTTCGTCTTCACGTACCAGGGGGACGGTGACCTCGCGGCGATCGGCACCGCCGAGATCGTCGGCGCCGCGGCCCGCGGCGAGCGG
>JACQEF010000071.1 GCA_016200745.1 Chloroflexota bacterium
CCTTGGGGTCGTAGCGATCCGTCCCGAACTTCGCGAAGGCATCGGTCAGCGGGTCGCCGGCCAGGCCGCTCAACTCGGCGTCGTAGGCGCGCTCGAGGCCCGCCTCGCCGAACTGGCGCGAGGCGTAACCGACGACCTGGCTGATCGCCGGACCCGCGTAGACCCGGTACAGCTCGCCGTTCGCGTCCGCCTTGTTGCGGGCCAGCACGGTCCCGTTCCGATCCAGGATCCGGCCGCGCGGCACGGTCCTGGCGGCGGCGATGACGGCGGCATCGTCGGGCGACCGGACCAGCTCCGCCGAGCGGATCACGCCCCAGTACCCGGCGGCGCCGGCGAGCAGCGCGAACGCCAGCGACAGGACCAGCGCGACGTGCAGGGTCGGGCCGGCAAGCGGCCGGCGGGACCCGTCCTGGCCGAGCATCAGCCGCTGCCTCGCCGGCCGAGCCGGCGCCAGCGCGACGGCGACCCCGGTGGCGGGGGCGGCTCGACCCCCTTGTCCGACAGGGCGAGGAGCAGGCCGACGACCAGGCCGTTCGCGAGCAGCGACGAGCCGCCATAGCTGATGAACGGCAGCGTCACCCCGGTCAGCGGCAGAACCTTGAGGTTGCCGGCCGCGATGATGAACGCCTGGATGCCGATCACCAGGGCGAGCCCGATGGCCAGCAGCGAACGGAAGTCGTCGGCGGCCGCCACCCCGATCCGCAGCCCGCGCTGGACGATGACCAGGTAGATCCCGAGGATGGCGAGCAGCCCGACGATGCCGAGCTCCTCACCCAGCGCCGCAAACGGGAAGTCGGTGTGGATCTCCGGGATCGGCGGCCGGCCACCGACCTCCGGCAGGCCGGCCCCAAGGCCCACGCCGAGGAGCCCGCCGCGCGCGAACGCGTGGAGCGCCTGGATCACCTGGTAGCCCGACCCCAACGGGTCCGCGAACGGATCCAGCCAGACGTCGATGCGCGTCCGGACGTGCTCGAACAGGCTGGCCATCCCGGCGCTGCCGAGGAGGAACAGGGCGAACCCGATCAGCACCAGGCTGATCCGTCCCGTGGCCGCATAGACCAGGGCCAGGAAGACGCCGAAGAAGAGGAGCGCGGCGCCGAGATCACGCTGGACGACGACAATCCCGAGCGCGATCGCCCACATCGCGACCATCGGCGCCAGGTACGGCAGCGGCGGCAGTCGCAGCGGACCGAGCCGCGTGTCCTGCTCGACGATCAGCGTCCGATTCTCGGACAGGTAGCCGGCTAGGAAGACCACCAGGATCACCTTGAGCAGCTCGGACGGCTGGCCGCTGACCGGCCCGAACTCGAGCGTCAGGCGCTGGCCGTTGATCTCGCTCCCGAGCACGAACGTGAGCAGCAGGAGCCCGACGCCGGCGGCCGCCCAGGTGTACTTGTAGCGGCGCAGCCAGCTGTCCGAGCGCACGACGATGCCGAGGATCGTCGCGATCGCGATCGCACCCACGAGCCAGGTCAACTGGACGTCCGCCAGGCCGTACGAGCTGCCGAGGAAGCGCTGGACGACGAGGTCCTGCGGCAACCGCTCCATGAGCAGGAGCGAGAGGCCGCCGAGCATCGCGACTCCAGCGCCACGCCGACCAGGCCCAGCAGCCGAAGCTCCTGCCAGCGGGCGCGCGGCCGGATCGGGCCGAGGATGCGCGGCAACGCCGGCGTGGCGGCGGCCGGTGCCCGGGCGGCCACCCTACGTTCGCTCCAGGCGCATCCGAACCTGGCCGATCTGCACCTCGTCGCCATAGCCGAGGGCGGCCACGCCGCTGACCTGGTGCCCGTTGATGAACGAGCCGTTGGTGCTGCCGAGGTCCTCGAGGTACCAGCTCCGGCCGCGGAACGTCAGCACGGCATGCTCGGCCGACGCAAACGGGTCGTCGACGACGATCGCGTTGTTGACGTCGCGCCCGAGCGTCGTGATGACGTCGAGCCCGAAGGAACGGCCGACCGCCGGCTCGCCGGCCGGCGATTCGAGGACGATCAGCCGGCCGGGCCGCTGGACGGGCTCCCGGGCCGCCGCGCGCAGGTCGCGCAGCAGGACGCGGATGACCCTCGCCAGGAACAGGTAGAGCAGGAGGAGGAAGAGGAGGCGGAAGCCCCACAGGACCAGCGTGAAGCCGTCCATCAGTCGGGCGCTCCGGCTCCCTCGACGACGATCGTCGTGGCGCCGACCTCGAGCCGATCCCCCACCCCGAGGACGACCTCGGTCACCGGTTCGCCGTTGACGCGCGAGCCGTTCGTGCTGCCCAGGTCCAGGTAGACGAGGGTCCCGCGACGGCCGGCGATCCGGCCGTGGTGGCGCGAGACTCGCGTGTCGCGGGCGACCAGGTCGTTGTCCTCGGCGCGACCGATGGTGAGCCCGCCGCCGCCGATCGTGAACCGGCGGATCCGCCCATCGGGGTCGGTCACGGCGACGGCGGCCCGCGGGCTCGAGGGCTGCGGCAGCCTGAAGACCCGGGTCGGCGCCGGATCCATGGCGCCGCCTGCGTACTCACCCGCCTCCGGTGCGAGGCCGGCGCCGGCCTCGGCAGCCTCTGGCTCGGACCCGGCCGATCGCTCGGTGGGAGGGTCGGCGAAGTGCGCCTCGACCCGGATGTCCGCGCGCTGGACGTGCTCGTCCGCCTGCAGCTCGACTCGCGGGCGATCGGCGAGGGAGAAGTGGTGGGTTCGAGCGAAGGTCAGCGCCCCGTCCGCCAGCTCGACGGCGAGCGTCTCGGTCATGTCGCCGAACCCGGCCAGGTCGTCGGGGTGCAGATGCACGGTGAACCGGTTCGGCACGAGCGTCCGCTCGAGCGTGACCCGGCGCTCGCCCTCCATGGCACGCTCGATCCGTCGCTGCAGCTGGAGGGGCTGGAGACGCGTCCGGAAGAGCCGAGCCGACGGGCGTTCGAAGAGGCGTTCGAAGAACCGCTCGATGGCGGCCAGGGGCGGCATGATCGGTGCCGGAGTCTAGCAGAGGGCCTCTGCCGCGCCCGGCCGCGGATGCGGCCGCGTCGCCACGGCGCCCAGTCTGGCGTCCCACGAGCGCCGTTGTGCGGCACCGCGCGGCGAAATCGGGAGGAGGCGCCGCCCCACCGGAGTGTGACCATCCGCTGCGCCGACGGGTACCCACGTTCAGGGGGCGCCGAAACCCCTGCGCTATACTCTCGCCTCGGCCGAGCGGCCTCCACGCTCGGGCGCCAGTTCTGCGGTACCCGGGGACCCATGTCCGAGATCCTGACCGAATCGTTCTGCGAACGGTGCGGCACGCGCTACACGTTCGAATCCGCTCGCCCGAAGATCCGGCTCAAGGGCGTCAAGGTCCTGTCGCGCGGTCTGAAGAACTTCGTCCTGTCCGACGACACGACCATGGACGAGGCGATGGCCGCGGCTCGCAGCGAGACCGACCGCGAGTCCACGGCGCACCAACTCGACGCCTTCCACAAGACCTTCAACTTCTGCATGTCGTGCCGGCAGTACACCTGCCCGAACTGCTGGAACGAAGTGGAGGCTCGCTGCCAGTCGTGCGCGCCGCTGCCCGAGCCCGAGCTCGCCGTGGCTCCCGAGGTGCTGCCGCCCGCGTTCCCTGGCCTCGCGACGCTGACCGGGCCGGCGCCGGCCGTCGAATCCCCGAACGGCACGAACGGCCACGTCACGATCTCGCCCGAGGAGCCCGCGGCATCCTCGCCGCGCCCGGATGCGACCCCGGACATGACGGCACCCGCACCATCGGCGGACGGCGAGCCGGCACCGGCCGTGAAGGCCTCCAACCAGACCGCCGGGCTGCTGCGTCGATTCCGGCCGGGCCAGAACCTCGACGACGAGCTGGCCGCGTTCGAGCGCGAACGGTCGACGGTCGAGCCCGAAGCCGCAGCCGAAGCGCCCGTCGAGGTCGAAGCCGCCGCGGAGCCCGCGGCAGAGGCCGAGCCCCAGGCACTCGTGGACATCGCGGCTCGGGCGGCCGAGCTCGCCGCCGTCGAAGTCGAGGCCGAAGCGGAGGCCGAAGCGGAGGCCGTCGAGCCGGCCGAGGCCGTCGAAGCGGAGGCCGAAGCCGAGGCCGCCGAGCCGGCCGAGGCCGTCGAAGCGGAGGCCGCCGCGGCCGTGCCGGCCGGCGAGGCCCAGGCGCAGGAGGAACTCGTCGCCGAGCCGCCCGCGCAGGCCGGCGTCATGGCCGAGCCGGAAACGCCGGCGCAGGCCGCCCAAGCGGACGTCCAGCCCACGACGCCCCCAGCCGCGGACGTCGTCGAGCAACCGACCTGGCAGATCACGGCCCCGGACGGCGAGGTCCCGGCGACCGCCATGCCGGTTGGACCGGACCGGGGCGTTCCCGTCCAGGCAAGCGCCCCGTCGCTGCCGCCCGCCGAGCCGCACTGGCCCGCCAAGCCGGAATGGCCCGCCCCGCAGGTTTCGGCCGGCCTCCCCTTCCTCGGCCGTCCGGCGCAGCCGCAGGGTGGCGTCGAGTCGCTTTGGGCCGCCTCGAACCGCGAGCTGACCGCGGCGCCGCCGACC
>JACQEF010000072.1 GCA_016200745.1 Chloroflexota bacterium
GGCGATGCTCGTCTTCGGTCAGCCAGATATCCGCGAGGAGGAGATCGCTGAGGTCGTCGAGACCCTGCGCTCCGGATGGCTGGGGACCGGACCACGAACGAAGCAGTTCGAGAGCGAGTTCGCAAGCTATGTCGGGGCTCGCCACGCGATCGCCGTCAACTCCTGCACAGCCGGGTTGCACCTGTCGTTGCTCGCGCTGGGCGTCGGTCCGGGTGACGAGGTGATCGCGCCGGCACTCACCTTCGCGGCCACGGTGAACGTCATCGTCCATGTCGGGGCGACACCCGTCCTCGTCGACGTCGACCGCTCGACCCAGAACATCGACCCTAACTCGGTCGCTCGCGCCATCACGCCGCGGACCCGGGTGATCATGCCAGTCCATATGGCAGGACGGCCTGCCCCGATGACGGAACTGCTCGATCTCGCCCAGCCTCGGGGCGTCGACATCGTCGAGGATGCCGCACACGCTGTCGAAGCCTGGGCGGGAGACCGCAAGATCGGCTCGATCGGCAGACTGACGGCGTTCAGCTTCTATGTCACCAAGAACGTGGTCACGGGAGAGGGCGGCATGGTGACGACCGATGATGACGCACTCGCTGACGACCTTCGTGTCCGGTCGCTTCACGGTATGTCGCGAGATGCCTGGCGTAGATATTCGTCGGCGGGCTTCCAGCACTACGACGTCGTCCTGCCCGGGTGGAAGTACAACATGACCGATCTGCAGGCCGCGCTCGGCATTCACCAGCTCCGGCGCGTCGAGGAAAATCTCGAGCGCCGCCGCATCCTCTGGAATCGCTACCTCGAAGGCCTCGCGGACATTCCCGGCGTCGAGCTGCCCGCCCCCTCGCGGGAGGTCGATGTTCATGCGAGGCACCTCTTCACGGTCCTCGTCGACCCTGTCGTCGCCGGCATCTCCCGCGACGATCTCATTTCCGAGCTGAAGGCCCGGAACATCGGGACGGGGGTCCATTTCCGGCCGATCCACACGCACAGCTACTACGCCAAACGCCTCCCGTACCGTCTGGGCGATCTCCCCGCGTCAGAGGAGATCGGGGATCGGACGTTGTCGTTGCCCCTCTCGAGCAAGCTCACGCTCGCGGACGTGGATGACGTCATCGAGGCGTTGCATCAGGCAATCCCCGCCACCGCCACGAACTGAGGCCGGCGTGCGGAGGATCCGCGCCGCCTTGGCGGATCTCGTGGGAGGCGCAATCGCCACTACCCCAGGCGGGATCGGGTCGCGCCTCCGCGTCAGGTACTTCCGGGGCAGGGGCGCCCGCATCGGGAACGGGGTCCGGATCGACCCGGGGGTCTCAATCGACAACCCACATCTCGTCGTCATCGGCGACGATACCTGGCTCGACCGTTTCGCGATCCTCATCGCGGGGCAACCCAGGCCTGGTCGAGAGACCCGAATTGTCGGCGACAACGAGACGGAGATCGTTGGCCGGATCGTCATCGGCAGCCGGTGTCATATCGGCCCGCAGACCGTACTCAGCGGAATCGGTGGCCTGGACATCGGCGACGAGTCCACGATCGCAGCGGGGTCCAAGGTCTACTCCCTGACCCATCACTTACGCTCGTGGACTCGCCCGGAGGATCGGTCCGTCGCATTTGGGTCCCAGGTGGAGGCGAGCCGGCAGAGCATGCTGCAGGGATCCGTCACGATCGGACGGAACGTCGGCGTCGGTGTCGACTGCCTGATCCTCCCGGGGGCGACGATCCGGGACGACAGCTTCGTACGACCCGGCTCCCAGGTGTCCGGCTCGTGGCCAGAGAATTCCGTTCTGGCGGGGCGGCCGGCGGCTCGCGAGGGCGAGCGCTATTCGCCCAATTCAGGATGAGTCCGCTCCGCCTCTTGCATGTCCCGTCACCCGACTGGACATGGCGGCAAGTGCGCCTGGCTCTGGCCCAGGCGGCACCGTCTGACGCCATTCCGCTGTTCGAGGCCGCGGCGAGGGATCGTCTGCGGATGGACGTCGTCGCGTTCGGCTCGTGCCGGTCTGCGTTGGTTGCGGCGCTGCGCGTGCTTGCACCGCCAGGCCGTGTGCTCGCACCGGCGTACACCTGCGTGGCGGTCCCGAACGCAGTCCGGACGGCCGGTCTCGAGATCACGTGGTTGGATGTGGCAGGCGCCAACATCGACCTCGACGCCGTCGAGCGAACGGCCCAACCGGGAGATCTCCTGCTGGCCCAGCACACCTATGGGTTGCCGCTCGACAGTCGCAGGTTACGGCAACTCGCTGATCGCGGAGTCACGGTCCTCGAGGACCGGGCCCACCGTTTCGATGGCGATGATGTCGCGGGCCTCGCTTCGGTCTACTCCTTCGAGCACAGCAAGGTCGTCAGCGCCGGGATTGGGGGTCTCGTGGCGTCCGCGGACCCCGCCCTCATCGAATCCGCCCGGCGATTCCGTGCCGACCTCGAGCCGCCCGCTCAGGCCGTTAGTCGTCGCGCCCTGCGGACGTCCGCAGTCCAGATCTCGCTCGCGGCGGCCGAACCGATGCTGCCGTCGTTCGCGAGCCTTGCTCGGCGTGTCGCACGGCGAGTGCCCTATCTCGCGGCTCCGAGTCAAGACCCGTCGGAGCTCTCAGGCGGGCTCGTTGATGTCCGTTCGATGGACCCCGTTGCCGCTGCGCTCGGTCTCCTCAGCCTCGAGAGGCTTGAGGCGAATCTCAGGCACCGGTGGGACATGTGCCACTACTACCAATCCGAGCTTGGCGAGCTCGTGCCGCCCTGGGCGTCCGTCGACCGACCTCTCGTCCGCCAGCCAGTGCTGGTGGCTGATGCCGAAGCCACGACGCGACGCCTGCGTCGACACGGAGTCGACCTCGGCGTGCGCTGGTTCGAGGCGCCGATCCATCCCAGAGGGAGCGCCTCGAGCTACACCCCGGGATCCGCGCCAAACGCCGAGGCCCTTGCAACCCGTGTCCTGTCGCTCCCAACGCACGTCAGGATCACTCCCGAGATGGCTGCGCGAGTCGTTCGTGCCATTCGAGACGCCGCCGCGTGACGAACGAATCCGGCGCGACCCGGCGCGTCGGGGTCGGTCGCGCGGCCAGCCTGGTGTTCGTTTCGCGTGGCGTTGCGCTCGCGGCCTCCCTTGCCTCGTTGCTCGTCATGTCGGCGTCGATCGGGCCCTCCGGTCGCGGGGCGGTCGCGACGTTCGTCGTCATCCTGACGCTGGTATCGGTCGTCGCAGGCATGGGGACAGGTGCCGCGGCGTATGTAAGCGTCAACCGAGTCCGGGATCGAGTCGGCGAGGTAATCGGCGCCACTACCGTCTGGACGATGCTCGTCGGCGCCGGCGGCCTCGTCCTCGCGTGGCTGGCCGACTCGGTGGGGCTTCCGGCGCGGTGGTTCGGAGCGTCCGGACTTGGACTAGAGGCCCTGATAGCAGTAGGCGTCGGCGGGCAATACCTGGCAACGACAACGCTGCAGGTTCTCACGGGCCAGGGTCGCGTCCGTGCTACTGCGGCGGGCTTCCTCGTCGTTCCGATCCTGGGCCTCGGCGGGAATCTCGTGGCCGGACTGACCGACGGCGGGACCTCTGGGTTCCTCGTCGTGCAGGCACTGGCGCCTGCTGTCGGAGGCGCGATGCTCTTGGGGCTCGTGGGTGCGGCCCCGCGTGTTGGCGCCGCGGGTATCCGGGCGCTGGCGGCCTCCGGCCGCCGAGCCTGGCCGGGCGACGTTGCAAACATCCTGTCGTACAGGCTGGACGTACTCCTGCTCGGCGTGATCAC
>JACQEF010000073.1:0-4648 GCA_016200745.1 Chloroflexota bacterium
TCACCTCGACCCCGCGGCCGCTGGACGGTGTCCCGCCGTTCGTCTGGCACGGCTCGATCCGCAGCCCGGAGATCTCCGAGCAGGCCGCCTACTACGGCGACGGCTTCTTCCACAACAACATCTTCTGGCCGAAGGAGCACGTCCGGCGGATGGTCGACCTCTACCGCCGGCGGTTCGAGCACTACGGCCACGGCGCGGCCGACCAGGCGATCGTCGGGCTCGGCGGCCAGGTGTTCATGCGCGCGAACAGCCAGGACGCAATCCGCGAGTTCCGGCCGTACTTCGACCACGCGCCGGTGTATGGCGGCGGTCCGTCGCTCGAGGACTACATGGACCAGACGCCGCTGACGGTTGGCAGCCCGCAGCAGGTGATCGACCGGACGCTCGGCTTCCGCGACATGGTTGGGGACTACCAGCGCCAGCTGTTCCTCGTCGACCATGCCGGCCTGCCGCTCGAGGTCGTGCTCGAGCAGATGGAGATGCTCGGCGAGCTGGTGATCCCGGTCCTGCGCCGCGAATTCGCCGCGCGGCGCGCTCCGAACATCCCGGAGGCGCCGGTCCACCCACGCGTCGCGGGCGCCGCGGCGGAGACGGCCACGGCGGGCGCCAAGCCGTGAGCGCGGCCTCCACGCGTTCGCTGGTCGTCGTCAGCGCGGGCCTGAGCCAGCCGTCGTCGACGCGTCTGCTGGCGGACCGCCTGTCGGCGGCGGTCGACCGGCACCTGCGCGATGCCGCGATCGAGCCAACCATCCGTGTCATCGAGCTGCGCGAGCACGCCCAGGACCTGGCGAACCACCTCCTGACCGGATTCCCGAGCCCGAACCTTCAGGCAACGCTCGACGACGCCCTCGCCGCAGACGGCCTGATCGCGGTGACACCGATCTTCAGCGCGTCGTACAGCGGGCTGTTCAAGCTCTTCTTCGACCTGGTCGACCGCGACGGGTTCGCCGGGAAACCCGTCCTCGTCGCGGCGACCGGCGGAACGGCCCGCCACTCGCTGGCCGTCGAGCACGCGATGCGTCCGTTGTTCGCGTACCTCAACGCGGCGGTCGTCGCGACCGGGGTCTACGCCGCGACCGAGGACTGGGGCCGCGGCGCCGACGCCGCCGATGGGAGCCTGGTCGACCGGATCGACCGGGCAGCTCGCGAGCTGTCGGCGTCGATGGCCGCACGGGAGCCGACGGTGCCGCCGGACAGGTTCGCGGACCCGGTCCCGTTCGACCTGCAGCCCGGATCGAGGTAGGGTCCGCGGCTCAGCTCGGAATCGTGTCGAGCGGCACGTCCCAGTGCCCCTCGAGAAGGGCGAACCGGCGCCGCTCGTCCTCTGCGTAGCGAGCCTGGTGGGGAAAGAGCCGCTCCACGATTTCGCGATCGGAGTGCTCTTCCATCGCCGCCCAGTCGCGGTAGACGATCGTCACCAGCACGTCCCAATCGGCCCGGCCGTCGCCGTGAAACCGCGGCTGCTGGATGCGAACGTCGAGCATCCGACCGGTCTTCACCTGTTCGCGCAGGACCGGGAGATGGTTGCGGGTGAACAGCTCGACGAATTCGTCGTGGTGTCCCCACCTGGTCTTGTAGAAGTAGAGGACCTCGACTGGCTGCTGGGCCATGTGGATGTCTCCTTGCCTCGGCGGATCCCGGGTGACCCGAGCGATTGGCCGATGATGCGCCTTTGACCAATCGCCCTTCGACCCTGGGGCTGGCCCTACCCCAAAGATGCCGGCTGCCCGGCTGGGCGCGGCCCGCCTCGCTCGGTACGGTCTCACCCATGCCGCGCATCACGACGAGCCGGACGGCCGGCTGGAGTGCCGGTCGAAAGGGACGATGAACCATGCAACAGCTGCGGAACCTCGGACGCCGAAAGCTCCGGACCTCGCTCACGATCCTCGGGATCACGATCGGCATCTGGGCCCTGGTCGTATTCGGCTCGATGGCCAACAAGATCAATGCGCTGGTGGCCGGCGGGAGCCAGTTCTACGAAGGCAAGGTGACGGTCAGCGCGAAGGGCGCTGGGATGGGCTTCGGGAGCCCGGTCGACATCTCGGCCGGCGACCGGGTCGCCTCCATGGGCGGCGTCGACGTCGTCGTCCCCGGCGTCTCGATGCTGCTGGCCGACGAGGCGAGCAGCATGTCGATGAGCATGCCCCAGATGATCCGTGGCCAGGTCGCGGACGCGGACCGGGGGCGCGAGACGTTCCCGATGTCCTACGCCAGCGGGCGGGCCTTGACCCCCGCCGACGAGGGCTCGAATGTCGCGGTCCTCGGCTCGGACATCGCGCGCCAGCACGACACCAAGGTCGGCGACACGATCACCCTGCACGGCGAACCGTTCCAGGTCGTCGGGATCCTCGAACCCACGCTCACCGCCCCGGACACGACCGTGGTCGTGCCGCTCGAAGCGGCCCAGCGGCTGTACGTCAAGACGCTCCCCCCGCTGGTCGCGGCCGAGCTCGATCCGGCGACGCTGGCAACCGGGTTCACGGTCTACCCCAAGCCCGGGACCGACCCCGAGACGATCGCGACCGAGATCCGGGCGACCGCACCCGACCTCGAGCCCGTGACCGCCAAGGATTTCAACAGCCAGATCGGCTCGGCGACCTCGATCCTCAACTCGATCCTCGTCGGGATCGCGCTCATCAGCCTCGCGGTAGGCGGCCTGTCGGTCATCAACACGATGGCGATGTCCGTGGCCGAGCGGACGCGCGAGATCGGGATCAAGCGCGCCATCGGCGGTGGCCGGCTGCGGATCGTGCGCGAGCTCGTCACCGAGTCGGCCCTGATCGGGTTCCTCGGCGGCGCCACCGGGCTCGTCCTGGGCGCGGTGCTGGTCACCGTGGTCAACGAGGCGGGCCGCTCCTCCGGGACCGTCCTGTTCCAGCTGACGACGGGCACCGCGCTGACCGCGGTCGGCTTCTCGACCGTCCTCGGCGCCCTGGCCGGCCTCATCCCCGCGATGCACGCGGCGCGGCTCGACCCGGTCGCCGCGCTTCGCTACGAATGACCTTCACGACACCCAGAACGGAGAACGGAACGATGACTGCCACGGCACTGCTCGAAGGCCGCAACCTGCGGAAGACCTATCGCCTCGGACGGCGCACCACCGTCGAGGCCCTCCGGGGCGTCGACGTCCGGATCGACCGCGGCGAGATGGTCGCGATCATGGGTCCGTCCGGCTCGGGCAAGAGCACGCTCATGCACATCCTGGGCCTGCTCCACTCGCCGGACGCCAACCATGGTCCCCGCCCCGAGCTGTCGTTCGGTGGCCAGGACATGGTCAACCTGGGCGAGGGCGAGCGGACGAAGATCCGGGCCCGCGAGATGGGCTTCGTGTTCCAGGACTTCAACCTGGTCCCGACCCTGACCGCGATCGAGAACGTCATGCTCGCCTGCGACTACGCCGGGATCCGGGGAGCCCCCGCTCGCGCGCTGGCCGCCGAAGCGCTGGCGCTGGTCGACCTCGCCGACCGTGCCGACCATCGGCCGGCCGAGCTGTCGGGCGGCGAGCAGCAGCGGGTCGCGATCGCCCGGGCGCTGGTCAACAAGCCCTCGCTGATCCTGGCCGACGAGCCGACGGGCAACCTCGACTCCGAGCGCTCGGCCGAGGTGCTGGGGCTCCTGCGGAGGTTCAACCAGGAGCACGGCCAGACGTTCATCCTCGTCACGCACGACCCGGACGTGGCGGCCGCGTGCGACCGCGTGATCCGCGTCCGCGACGGCCGCATCCGGGACCAGTCGCTCTCGGCCGTGCCGCAGCCGCTGGACCTGGAAGCCCGGGAGGCCGTGGCCTGACGGTCAGGCTCTCGGCGGGCGACCTACTCGATCGTGTCGCGGCCGAGGTACGGCCGGAGGGCCTCCGGCACCGTGACGGAGCCGTCCGCCTGCTGGTACGTCTCCAGGATGGCCGCCACGATCCGGGCGAGCGCGAGGCCCGAGCCGTTCAGCGTATGGACGAGCTCGGGCTTCGCGCCGGGTTCGGGGCGGTAGCGGATGGCCATCCGACGGGCCTGGAAGTCGCGGAAGTTCGAGCACGAGCTGACCTCGAGCCAGCGCTCGACACCCGGGGCCCAGACCTCGAGGTCGTACTTGCGGGCCTGGGTGAAACCCATGTCACGGGTGGCCATCAGCAGCACGCGGTAGGCCAGCCCGAGGCGCTGGATCAGGATCTCAGCCCGCTCGGTCATCCATTCGAGCGCGGCCGCGGAGTCCTCCGGCTTCTCGAACAGGACCATCTCGACCTTGTCGAACTGGTGGACGCGAAGGATGCCGCGGGTGTCCTTGCCCGCCGCCCCGGCCTCGCGACGGAAACACGGGGAGTAGGCCGCGTAGCGGATCGGCAGCTGATCGGCGTCGAGGATCTCGTCGCGGTGGAGGTTGGTGACCGGCACCTCGGCCGTGGGGACCAGGTACAGCTCGTCACGGGTGACGACGTACATCTGGTCTTCCTTGTCGGGGATCTGGCCGGTGCCGGTGGCCGACGCGGTATTGACCACGGCCGGGGGCCAGACCTCGGTCATCCCGTTCTCACGGGTGTGGACGTCGAGGAACCAGCTGATCAGTCCGCGCTGGAGGGCCGAGCCGGCGCCTTTGTAGACCGGGAAGCCGGAGCCCGCGATCTTGGCGCCACGCGCGTTGTCCAGGATCCCGAGCG
>JACQEF010000073.1:4665-17097 GCA_016200745.1 Chloroflexota bacterium
TCACCGAGCTCCCAGTGCGGCTTGCGGGCCCAGCCGCCGCCGTCGAGCGGCAGCCGCTCGCCCCATGTCCGGATCGTGACGTTGGCCTCCTCGCCGCCGACCGGGATGTCGGGGTCGGGCGGGTTCGGGATCCGCAGAAGCAGGTCGTCGAGCTCGGCCTCGAGCGCCGCGATCCTGGGCTCGAGCTCGTCCACCTTGGCCCCGATCTCGGTCGACTGCCGGCGCAGCTCGAGCACGCCGGCGTCGGTCTTCGGGTCCGCGCCGCCCTTGACCAGCCTGCCGATCTCGGCGCTCTGGCTGTTGCGGGTCGCCTTGAGCGACTCGACCTCGGCAAGCAGACGGCGCCGCTCGGCATCGAGCTCGAGCACGCGGTCGACGAGCGACGCGTCCTCGCCCTTGGCGACCGCCCCGCGACGGATCGTGTCGGCGTCCTCGCGGAGCCGCTGCAGACCCACGCTCATGACGCACCTCCCTCGGCGGCACCGGCGACAGCGACGCCGGCGGCCTCGTCCAGGCGAACCAGCACGGACGACGCATCCAGGCTCGCCAGCAGCCAGCCAGCTCGCGGGCCGTTCGGGCGGCCCAGGAAGGCCAGGTAGATGGCCTCGAACGCCCGGCGCGCCGGCAGTTCCTGCGCGGCCGCGGCGGCAAAGATCAGCGTCTGCCAGGCATCGCCGCCCGCGGGCGACGCGGCCTTCGCCGCCGTCGACAGCCCCGCGAGGAACCGGCGCTGTTCCGTCTCGAGCGCGCCGGCGGCGTCGGGGAGCGCATCGTGCCGCACTGTCAGCCTCGCCGTGTCCGGCGCGTACCCGTCCAGCCAGGCGCGCGCCGCGGCCACTCGGCGGTCGAGAATCCCGCGCTCGTGGGCGGTCAACGGACTCCCCTTCTCCGCCTCGACCCTGGCGGCGACGTCGACGCCCGGGATCTGGAGCAGCAGCGCAAGGTGGGCAAACGCCGGCCGGAAGGCCGCGGCCTCGGCCGCGACGTCCGCCTCGGGATCCAGCAGGGCGTAGCGGAACGTCGCCTCGAATCCCGGCGTCAGCTCGCCCTTGACCTCGCGGCCGGCCGTCGCGGCGGCGAATCGGTCGAATTCGTCGAACAGCCGCGGGATCGCGTCCGTCCCCTCCGGATCGAACTCGATCGCCTGGTTCGGGCGCGGCCGCAGGAACAGGAAGCGGAGCTGCTCCGGCGGGATGACCTCGGCGATCGAATGCGCCGCGGCCCCACGCCCCTTCGACGTCGACATCTTGCGACCGCCGATGTTGAGGAACTCGTACGGCACGTTGAGCGGCGGCTCGCGCTCGAACACCTCGCGGGCGATCGCGTCGCTCCGGTCGCGCGATCCGCCGGCCGTGGACAGGTCCTTGCCGCCCGGCTCGATCGTCACGCCGAAGTGGGACCACTGGGCCGCCCACTCGAGGTTCCAGGGCAGCTTGGCCGCCCCGCCGAACGGGCTGATCCAGCCCGACGAGCCGCAGCCGCGGGCCCAGGTCACGAGGTCGGCGCGGCACTCGTAGTAGACGCGCTCGCCGTCCCACTTCGACACGATCGTCGTGCCGACCTTGCCGCAGGTGGGGCAGATGACGCCGATCGGGTGCCACGTCTTCGGGTGCTGGACGTTGGCCACGCGGCGGTAGATCTCGCGGACGAGCGGCGCCCGGTCGAGGGCGAGCCGGATGTACGGGTCCATCGCGCCGGTCGGGTAGATGTCGCTCATCCAGTAGTAGCGGTCGGGGTTGATGCCGAGGCCGGCGAACACGTCGATGAAGATGCCCGCGAAGTGGCGGGCGTAGCTGGCGTGGCAGTCGCCGGCCGGGTCGGGGACGTGGGCGAGCGGCCGGCCCATCTCGCGGTCGATCGCGTCGGGTGTCAGGAGGGCCTGGGCGTCCATCGGGTCGAGGTCGTCGACCCCGTAGAGGAGCGTCGTCCGGACGCCCTGGGCGCGCAACGCCCGGGTGATGACGTCGAGGATGACCGGGCCGCGCAGGCTGCCGACGTGGACGGTGCCCGACGGGGTCTTCGAGTCGTTGACGACCTGTGGCCCGACCGCCTGCTGCGCGAGCTCGTCAGCCCAGTCCATGGCGACCGCGCCGCGGCTAGCTGATGCCGACGATCTTGTAGGTGAAATCGCCGGCGGGGACGCGAACGACGACCTTTTCGCCCTTCTTCTTGCCGAGCAGGGCACGCCCGACGGGGCTCTCGTTGGAGATGCGGCCCTCGGCCGGCTTCGCCTCCGCGGAACCGACGATGGTGAAGCGCTCTTCGCCATCGCCGCTCTCGACAGAGACCGTCGAGCCGATCTGGACGTGGTCGGTCGAGACGTTCTCGTCGATGATCGTGGCGTTCTTGATCAGGGCCTCGAGGGTCTGGATCCGTCCTTCGACGAACGCCTGCTCGTTCTTGGCGTCCTCGTACTCGGCGTTCTCCGAGAGGTCGCCGTGCTCCTTGGCGTCGTGGATCCGGTTGGCGACCTCGGGACGCTTGATCGAGACCATCTCGTCGAGCTCGACGCGGAGCTTCTCGAGGCCGTCCCGGGAGAGGTAGGTGGGCTTGTTGTTCATGGCTGCAGGCCCCCCAGCACTGGGTGGTCGGGTGTGGGCAGACCGGTATGCGGTCTTGGATAAAGGAAAGAACTCCAGGCTCGTTCGCGGCCTAGCCGCGTGCCTGAAGTTCCGACCGGGTGCGAATGGTAGCCGTGCGGCGGGTGGGTGTCAAAGCCTCGGCCGCAACGACCGTCGCGAGCCGGAGCGCCCATTCCGCGGTCCCATGGCGCGCCCCCCCGTTCGTCCTGCGGGGGTTGTCGCCGCGGTGTTGGGCGCCCCCGAAGGCCTCAGCCCGCGCCGGCCAGCCCGAGCAATCGCCGCTTGACGCGCTGCAGCGAGCCGCGGTCCGGAAACGCGACGAACAGCGTGTCGTCCCCCGCGATCGAGCCGGCCACCTCGGGCCAGCGAGCCCGGTCCAGCGCCGCCGCGATCGCATGCGCCGATCCCGGCAGAGTCCGGATGACGAGCAGCAGCCCGGCGTCGTGGATCTCGACCGGCAGGTCGGCCAGGAGCTTGCGCAACCGGTCCTCGCCCGACGTCTCGGCCTCGATGAGCCGGGGCGGCAGGGCGTAGGCCGCCATTCCCTCGCGGCTGACCTTGATCAGGCCGAGCTCGGCGACGTCGCGTGAGATCGTCGCCTGCGTGGTCCGGAACCCGCGTTCGCGGAGCGCGGCTGCCAGCTCCTGCTGGGTCCGGATCGGCCGCTGTTCGACGAAGTCGCGGATGGCCCGCTGGCGAAGCTGCTTCATGACCTCCATCGACGGCCTCCTCGGCTAGCGGGCCAGCCAGGCAACCAGGACGATGCCGGCCAGCACCAGCCGGTACCAGACGAAGACGTTCATCGAGCGGGTCCGGACGTAGCGGAGCAACACGCCGATGGCGAGCATGCCGGACACGAACGCGGCCACCATGCCGACCACGAGGGGCTCGAGGCTCACGTCGACGCCGGCCTCGCCGGTCACGAGCTTGCGGAGCTCGAACACGGCCGCACCGGCGATGACCGGTGTCGCCATGAGGAAGGAAAACCGCGCGGCGGCCTCGCGGTCGAGGCCGGCGAACCGTGCGGCCGAGATCGAGATGCCGGACCGGCTGATGCCGGGAACGAGCGCCACGGCCTGCGCCACGCCGATCCCGACCGCGACCGGGAACGAGACGTCGGCGACGCCCTTGGCCCGGCTCCCGCGGCGGTCGGCGAGCCACAGGATGCCGCCACCCACTACGAGCGTCACGGCGACCAGTCCCACCTCGCGGACACTGGATTCGATGATGTCGTTGAACAGGAATCCGACGATGGCGGCTGGGATCGTCGAAGCTACCAGGAGCCAGGCCAGGCGCCGGTCGGGGTCGCCACGGAACGAGCGATCGCGGATGGCCGCGAATCCGGCCGGGATGAGCCGGAGCCAGTCCGCCCAGAAGTAGATCAGCAGCGCGAGCAGCGTGCCGATGTGCAGCATCACGCTGAACGCCAGCGAGTCGATGAACGGGTCGTTCCAGCCGAACAGGAACGGCACGATGATCAGGTGCCCGGACGAGGAGACCGGCAGGAACTCGGTGAGTCCCTGGACGATCCCCATCACGAGGGCCTGGAGGGCGGTGTCCACGGCTGGGCCTCAGCAGCCCGACGCGCCGGCTACCGGATGAACAGCGGGGCGAGGACCAGGGTGATCGTCGCGAGGAGTTTGACGAGGACGTGGAGCGACGGACCGGCGGTGTCCTTGAACGGGTCGCCCACGGTGTCGCCAACGACCGCGGCGGCATGCGCCGGGGTCTTCTTGCCCAGCACGACCCCGTTCTCGTCCGTCAGGTGGCCGGACTCGATGTACTTCTTGGCGTTGTCCCAGGCCCCGCCGCCGTTGTTGAGGACGGTCGCGAGCAGGACGCCGGCGATCGTGCCGACCATCAGCAGGCCGGCGACGGCCTGGGCCCCGAGCAGGACGCCGACGATGATCGGCGTGGCAACGGCGACGACACCCGGGGCGATCATCTCGCGCAGGGCGGCGCGGGTCGTGATGTCGACGACACGGGCATAGTCCGGGCGCTGCGTGTAGTCCATGATCCCGGGCATCTCGCGGAACTGGCGGCGAACCTCGACGATGATCGCCTGGGCGGTCGTGCCGACGGCACGGATCGCGAGCGAGCTGAAGAAGTAGACGAGCATCGCCCCGATCAGGGCGGCGATGAACACGTTGACGTCGGCCAGGTTGATCGCCGCCAGCGGTGTGCCGCCGCGGTTGGTCTCGATCAGGTTGACCTTGTCGATGTAGGCGGAGAAGAGCAGGAAGGCCGCCAGCGAGGCCGACGCGATCGCATAGCCCTTGGTCAGCGCCTTGGTCGTGTTGCCGACGGCGTCGAGCCGGTCGGTGATCTCGCGGGCGCCCGCCTCGGCGCGGCTGAACTCCGCGATCCCGCCGGCGTTGTCGGTGATCGGACCGAACGTGTCCATCGCCAGGATGTAGGCGGTGGTCATCAGCATGCCCATCGTCGCGACGGCCGTCCCGAAGATGCCGCCGACGTCCTTGCCGTCGGCGTTGACGATGCCGGCCTGCGAGCCGAGCCAGTGACTGGCGAACAGCGCGATCCCGATGGTGATCGCGGTGACGAAGGTGGTCTCGAACCCGACCGCGACGCCCGAGATGATGTTGGTCGCGGGGCCGGTCTTGGACGCTTCCGCGATCTCGCGGACGGGCCGGAACGTGCCGGCCGTGTAGTACTGCGTGATGTAGACGAACGCGACGCTGGTCAGGAGACCGACCACGCCGGCCCCGAAGAAGTACAGCCAGACCGGCAGGCCGCTCGGGGCGTTGCCGTTGGTCTGCATCATCACGTTGGTGACGAGCAGGAGCGCCGCCGCGGACAGGATCGTGGTGACCCAGTAGCCGCGGTTGAGCATGTTCATCGGGTTCTCGTCTTCCCGGCCGCGGATGAAGAAGATCGCGACGATCGTCGACAGCAGGCCGAAGGCGCGGACGACGAGCGGGAAGAAGATCCAGGCCTGCGGGTTTGGCCAGTTGTTGGCGACCGCGATGGCGTAGACGCCGACGCCCAGGATCATCGCGCCGATGTTCTCGGCGGCGGTCGATTCGAACAGGTCGGCGCCACGACCGGCACAGTCCCCGACGTTGTCCCCGACCAGGTCGGCGATGACGCCGGCGTTGCGCGGGTCGTCCTCGGGGATGCCCGCCTCGACCTTGCCGACGAGATCAGATCCAACGTCGGCGGCCTTGGTGTAGATCCCGCCGCCGAGCTGGGCGAACAGGGCCACGAACGACGCCCCGAACCCGAATCCCACGATGAGGAACGGCGCCTGGTTGACCGTGTCGGCGCTGAGGCCGCCATAGAGCGAGAAGATGCCGTAGACACCAAGGAGCGACAGGGCCACCACGAGGAAGCCCGAGACGGCGCCGCCGCGCATCGCGACCTGGACCGCTTCGACGAGGCTCCGCCGCGCCGCCGACGCGGTGCGGACGTTCGACTTGACGCTGATGTACATGCCGATGATCCCCGACGCCATCGAGCATGCCGCGCCGACGAGGAAGGCAACCGCGGTCCGGATGCCGATCGGCGCGCCGGCGAGCGACGGGACGTCGGCGACATCGGCGGTCTCGACCAGCGTGATCACGACGCCGATGACCACGGATGCAGCCACCGCGAGCAGGGCCTGGCGGCGAATGAACGCGACCGCGCCCTCGAAGATGGTGCCGGCGACGTCTTCCATCTCCTTGGTCCCCGTGTCACGGGAGAGCACGTCGCGGGCCAGGTAGATGGCGAACAGCACGGCGACGATTCCCGCCGGCAGGATGATCAACTGGAGCGCACTGGCGTCCATCAGGGTTGTCGGATCCTCCTCGAGTTAGGGAGCCGCGATCCGGCCATGGCGCGCATGACGAGCCGCTTCGGAACTGCGACCGGGGAGAGGTTGCCGAGGTCCATCGGGCATCCGCCCGGGGCTGGAACCTTGCAGATCGAACGGGAGTGTATCAAGGCGCCAGAAGCCGGGTCAAACTCGGAACGGAGGTTCGATATGCACGCCCGGCGACCCGGCGGCGGCACGGGGGTCGAGCCCCTATACTGCGCAGTCTTGTGACCCGACGACCCATGTTCGGGTGTCTCTTCGAGATCGTCGAGACACTCGTCCTCACCCTGATCATCTTCCTCGTCATCCAGAACTTCGTCGCCCAGCCGTACAAGGTCCAGCAGCAGTCGATGGAGCACACGCTCGAACCGGATCAGTACGTCCTCGTCGACAAGCTCACCCCGCGACTGGACACCTACAAGCGGGGCGACATCGTGGTGTTCACGCCACCGGAGCAGTGGGCCCAGGAGGACGGCACGCCGTTCATCAAGCGGGTCATCGGGGTCGGCGGCGACAAGGTCGAGGTCAAGGACGGCGAGGTCTTCGTCAACGGCACGGCCCTGGTCGAGCCGTATCTCTTCGCCGATGCGCCGGGGGATCCGCCCGAGCCGACCATCGCCTCCCAGGAATCCTGGATGGTCCCCGCCGGCGAGCTGTTTCTGATGGGCGACCACCGGGCGAACTCGGCCGACTCCCGGTCGTTCGGGACGGTGCCGATCTCGCATATCATCGGCCGGGCCTGGCTGCGCTACTGGCCGGTCAACGTCTTCGGCATCCTGCCCACGCCGACGCACCCGGAGCTGACCACCAGCATCCCATGAGGACTCTCCCGTGAACCCGGCCCTGGCGGGGGTCGCGCTCGCGGTCGTGATCGGCGCCGTGGTCGCCGGATCCGCCAGGCACGCCCGCACCGCCATCCTTGGCCTGGTGGTCGTGATGCTGCTCGGGCCGTTCCTGGCCGACCCCATGGCGCAGCCCCTCGGTCTCGCGGCACGGCTCGTCGGGGCGACGCTGTCCGGCTACTTGCTCTGGGTCGCGGCACGCGGCAGCGGCGTCTGGACCGGCGGATCGCTGCTCGGCTGGCCGGCCGAGGTGCTCGTGGCCGCCGCTGCCGCGGTCGTCGGCTACGGAAGCCACGGGCTGGGTGCGCCGGCGCTCGGCCCGAACCTGGCGCAGGCCGCCGGGTTCGCGCTCGCGGCGCTGTCGATCGCGCCGATCGCCAACGGCCGGGACATCGTGCGCGTCGGAATCGGGCTGGTGCTGCTGACCAGCGGAGCCATCCTGGTCCGGACGGCGCTCGGAGGGACGCCCGAGCCGCTCGAGCAGGTCGTCATCGCCGGGCTGGTCGCGGCCCTCGGGGGCGCGGTTGCGGTCCTCGCGGTGTCCGCGCGCGCCGAGGGCGTCGACTTCGAGCTCGCGGCCGAACGGGCGGGTCGCGTCCGCCGCGCGCCCGACGCGCACCCGATCGAGACCCACGCCCCGGACGCCCCATGAGCCTCACCGTCTTCCTGGCCGTCACCCTCGGCTTCGCCGCGCTCGCGCTGGTGACGCGGCGACACCCTGAGCTGTCGACCGCGCTCGGCGTGACCGGCCTGCTGGTCGCAACGCTCGCGGCCTGGTCCCTGAACCCGGCGGAGGTCGTTGCCATCGGACAAGGCGGTCTCGGCGGGTCCCCGTATGTCCGGTTGTTCCTGGTCCTCGGGTCGCTGGTGGGCCTCGGGCTGGCCGTCACGGGACTGGCGACCGGCACGCGCCGCGACGCGCCGATGGTCACGCTGGCGACGCTCGGGATCGCCGGGCTGACGCTGACGCTGGCCGATCCGCGGACGGCCGTCGCGGCCGCGACGGCCGGCGGGCTGTCCGGGGTGTGGCTGACCCTCGCGCCGGGCGAGGACCGGATGGGTGCGACGCTGGGCATCCGCGAGCTGCGCGCCGTCGTGGTCGCCGGGGCGATGGCGATCGCGGCCACGGCCTGGATCGGTCGCGACCTCACCCAGCTGGCCGCGCAACCGGTGGTGTTCGGGCTGGCCTACCTCGCGCTGGCACTCGCCGTCGCGGTCCGGTTCGGGGCGATCCCGTTTCACCTGTGGGCGGCGCGCCTGACCGACGCCGCCCCCGAGACGGCGCTGCCGATCATCACCGTCCTCGCCCCGGCCACGCTCGCGATCGTCGCCCTGGCCTGGAACGACGCGATGATCGCGCCGCTGTTCGTGGATCTCGAGGCGGAGCGGACGGTCGTGCTGCTCGTGGCGATCCTGTCGATCGTGTTCGCCGCGACCGCCGCGCGGGTGCACGACGACCTGGAGCACGTCGTCGGCTACTCGATCATCGGGGACGCCGGTATCGTCCTGCTCTCGCTGGCCGTACTGGATCCAGCCGGCTGGGCGCCGGCCAGGATCTGGATCCTCGCGTTCATCGTGGGTCGGAGCGCCTTCGCGGCCTGGGCCGGGGCCATCCGGGCCGCCTTCCAGAGTGCCCGGATCGACGATGTCCGTGGCTGGGCGATCCGATCGCCGATCCTGACCGTGGCGTTCGCCCTGGTGGTGCTCGCCGCCGTCGGGCTGCCCGGATTGCTGGCGTTCGAAGCGCGAGCGTCGCTCGTGTCGCTCGCCCTCGACGGACCGGCCGCGACGCTCGTCTTCGTGGCGACGTTCGCGCCGCTCACCTACTACGCGCGGCTGCTGGCCGTCGGCCTCGGCCGGCCGGTCCGGCCCGAGCCACCCACCGACTGGCGCCCGCACCTCAAGGCGTTCGAGGTCACCTCACCGCTCGCCTGGGCTCGATCGACCTGGGACCTCAATCGGGCGTTCAGCGCGGCGATGATCGCGGCACTGCTGGGCGTGCTGGCCCTGGGGACATCGGTCGGCGCCTTCGGCGAAGCCGACGCCGCGGCGGCGATCCCGGCCACGCTCGAGGGGCCCACCGAATCGTTCGCGCCGCCGCTCTCCTCGGGCGAACCGTCCTTCCAGCCCGTCCCGACCGTCCTCCGATAGGGGCCGCAGCCGCGCCCTTCCCGCGGCCGTGGCCGTCGTCGTGGCGGCCGATTCGTTGCCCGCTGCCTACTCCGCGGGAGCCAGCACCCAGCGGTCGATATCGCGCCCGTACTCGTGCAGCTCGCCGGGCGCGAACCAGAGGGCAAGCTCGGTCTCGGCGGCCTCGGGGCCGTCGGACGCGTGGACGATGTTCTGCGCCGTCTCGAGGGCGAAGTCGCCGCGGATGGTGCCCGGGGCCGCTTCGTGCGGGCGCGTCGCGCCGTTGATGGTACGTACCACGGCGATCGCGTTCGGCCCATCGAACGCGGCTGCGACGAGCGGCGCCGAGGTGATGAACTCGACCAGGCCGGGAAAGAACGCCTTGTCTCGGTGGGCGGCGTAGTGACGCTCGGCGAGGTCGCGATCGACCTTCACGAGCTTGAGCCCGAGGAGCCGGAGACCGCGGTCCTCGTAGCGGGCGAGGATCCGGCCGACGAGTTGGCGTTGGACGCCGTCGGGCTTGATGAGAACGAGCGTGCGTTCAGTGCCTGGCATGTCTACCTTGGGGTACGGGTCGTGGAAGCGCGAGACCCGGCGCGCGGGACGGGCGGGATTGTATCGGATACCGCCGGCGTGTCCGACGCGGGAGCGGCCCTGCGGCGGCGATCGCGAGCTCCCGACCATGCGGCCATCGCGTAGGCCCGGCGCGCCTCGAGCTCGAGCCCCACGAGGCGGAACGCGTCACCGCGCACGACGCTGAGGGCGGGGCCGGCCGGGCCCGACCCGGCCGCACCACCGGTTCCCAGGGTGCCCTCGGTCGCCTCGATCACGGCCGGTGCCAGCGCGGGCGCAAGGCGCAGGGTCAGGGCAAATCGCAACGCTGCCTCGTCGAGCTCGCCCGCGGCGAGCGCCCGCGCGGCCGCGTCGAGCTCCTCCGCCGGATCGGGCAGCTCGGGCGCGACCGGTTCGACGCCGCCCTCGACGTCCCAGAAGCCGGGCGTGAGTGTGGATCGCGCCGGCGGGCCCGGCGTCGCGGGGTCGGCCGCCTGCGAGCGCAATGTCGAGGCGACGAGGCTGTCGCCGTCGCCGGCACGCCTCGCCGGGGCCGCGATCGGCTCCTGCTGGAAGAGCGTCGCGGTGGTCGGTGGCGGCTCGGCGGCGTCGGCCGGCCAGACCGCCGCGCGGGGCATGCCGGCGAAGATCGCGTCGACGGGGCCGCCGAGGCAGTTCATTGCCCGCATGGCGAGTCGCCGCGCCTCGTTCGGCCGCCCGAGCGCCGCCGCGGACTCGGCGGCGACCACCAGCGCGACGGGATCGTCGTCCGCGACGCCCAGCGCCTGCGTTGCGGCCTCGCCGGCCCGGACGAGGTCGCCGGTCCGCCAGCGGACCTCGGCGAGATCGACGCGGCCGGGGCCGTCCAGTGCGCCGGCCGCGGCGAGCATCTCCAGCTCGGTCCGGGCGAGCTCCAGGGACCCGAGACGGAGGTGCACCCGGGCCAAGGCGAGATCGGCCGAACGACGGGGAGCACCGACCATCCCGGCTGGATCCGACCGAGCCGTCATGCCGGCAGCCGCAGGCGCGCGTCGAGGCCCCGGAGATGGCGTGCCGGGGCGACGGCCGCCAGCCGCAGGCCCTCGTCGACGAACAGGCGGCGGGCGAGCTCGCGGACGGACTCGGCGTCGACCGCGTCCACCAGCGCGAGGGCTTCCTCGAGCGTCAGCACCCGGTCGTGGAGCGCCTCCTGGCCGCCGATCCACGACGCCACGTGGCGCGTGTCGTCCATCCGCAGCTCGAGCCCGCCGGCGAGATACCGCTTGGCCTTCGCCAGCTCCTCGGCCGGGACGAGGTCGTCGCGCAGGCGGACGAGCTCGACCAGGATGGCCTCGATTGCAGCCGGGAGCCCGGCGGGATCGACGCCGGCCGAGATCTCGAGCGCCCCGGCATCGGCGTAGTCGACAAGGCCCGACGACACGTCGTAGGCCAGACCGAGCTCCTCGCGCACCGACAGGAAGAGGCGGCTGCTCATGCCGTCGCCGAGCACGGCGTTGAGGACGGCCAGCGTCCAGCTGTCGGGGTGGTCGCGACGGAGCGCCGGCAGCCCGATGCACAGCTGGGCCTGGTTCGTGCTGCGCCGGCCGAGCATGACGCGCGGCCCGGCCGGAAGGGCGGGGGCCGGCGAGAACGTGCCGACGGCGCCGTTCCCCGTCCCGAAGGCGTCGCCCGCCAGGGCCAGCGCGTCCGCATGACCGAGGTCGCCGGCGATCGCGACGACCGTGTTCGCCGGCCGATACGCCTCGCCCCAGAAGTCGCGGATCACGGTGTCGGCGAGGGCGCGAACGTCCGTTTCCTCGCCGCAGATCTCGCGGCCCAGCGGCCCGTCTCCGAACAGCGCCGTCTGGAACAGGATCTGGCAGTACTCGGATGGGTCGTCGAGATACGAGCGGATCTCCTCGATGATGACCGCGCGTTCGCTCTCGATGTCATGATCGGTCAGCCGGGGCCGGACGATCAGCTCACCGACCACGTCCACCGCGCGGGCCGCCTCGCTCAGCGGGACGCGGACCCAGTAGACGGTCGACTCACGGTCGGTCGCGGCGTTGAAGGAGCCCCCGGCACCCTCGATCGCCTCGCTGATCGCCCGCGTCGACGGGTAGGCCGCCGTGCCCTTGAACGTCAGGTGTTCCATGAAGTGGGCGACGCCGACCTGGCCGGCGCCCTCGAACCGTGAACCGGCGAGCACGTACGCGGTGATCGACACCGAGCGGGCCGCCGGGAGCCGGGCGCTGATCACGCGAGGTCCGGCTGGCAGCGCGGTCCGTTCGAACATCAGGCCGATGGTACAAGAATCGCTCGGGCGCCCCGGCCGCTGGCCGGGGCGCCCGAATCTCGACGATGCGATCGGCTAGCCGACGAGCACGTCGATCCAGTCCTTGGCGTAAGCGCGCCGCGTGTGCTCAGCCTTCCCGGCCAGCCACGTCTCGTACACCTCGCGCAGGTCGTTCGGGTTGACGAGGGTGGCCAGCCCACGCAGCGCCGTCGCGGAGCCGTCCTGCACGGGCACGAG
>JACQEF010000074.1 GCA_016200745.1 Chloroflexota bacterium
CGAGCGCGATCCGGACCTCGCCGCACTTCACGTCGTGGACGAGGTGCCAGACGCCGAGGAGGTCGGCGTAGGCCGGCGTGGCCGTGTAGAGCGTGAGGCGCCCCTCCGCGTCGAGCCGCCCGAGCGCCGACGCCGGCCCGAGCGGGCTTTGCGCCCAGCGCCAGACGACGAAGCGCTGGTAGCGCTCGCCGTCCCGGCACCCGCAGGAACGGCCCGCCCGGTGCGCACGCACGGGCGGGCCATGACGGAATCGGAGGCCCCCACGCATCACCAGGAAGCACGTGATCCCGGCACCAGACGTGCCTTCGTCCTTGGGCGCAAGCGAAAGGGCCGGAAGACCGCGAGCATCGTCCGCGAGGTGCACGCGACGCTCGTGGCAGCGCACTGGAAAGTCGACCGCAAGGTCGTGAACCGGAAGCGCGACTTGACTCGTGCGGCCACCCGTGCCGTCAAGCGCGGTTGCGAGGTGGTCGTCGTCGTCGGCGGCGACGGGGCGGTGCTCCGGGTCGCGCCGGCCCTGGCCCGGAGTCGGGCCGTGCTCGGGATCGTGCCGACCGGGACGGGCAACCTCCTGGCCGGCAACCTGGGGATCCCGCACGACGTGGCCGAGGCCACCCGGGTGATCCTGGCCGGGCGGGGCCGGACCATCGACCTCGGCCGCGCCACCGTCGACGGCACCACCTATGACTTCTCGGTCGCCTGCGGGATCGGCTTCGACGCCGAGGTCATGGACCGCACGGACCCGGGGCAGAAGCGGCGATGGGGCAAGCTGGCCTATCTCGCCAACGCCATCGCCCAGACCACCGGGATCGCAAACGTCGAGCATGAGATCACGATCGACGGCGAACGGACCACGACGGAGGCCGCCCAGGTGCTGATCGCCAACTTCGGAAAGATGTCGCTCGGCATCCGCCCGCGTCGGGCGATCCGGCCGAATGATGGGATGCTGGATGTCATCGTCGTCCGCGCGTCGGGCCCGCTCGGCGGCCTGCTCGCCGGCTGGGAGGCGCTGCGGCAGAAGGAGCTCGGCGAGAGCCCGGAGGGCCACGTGCTGCGCACGCAGGCCCACGAGGTCCGGATCGACACCACGCCGCCGAGGCTGGTCGAGGTCGATGGCACGGTCGTGGGCCACACACCGGTCGGTGTCGAGATCCTGCCCTCGGCCCTGACCGTCCTGGTTCCGGCGCCATGACGATCTTCATCTCCCTCGCCGGCATCCTGGCCCGGATGGTCGGCGACGTCCTGACCAGCACGCTCGGCTGGGCGAGCTCGCTCATGTTCGGCCGCGTCCCACGCTCCCACCAGGTGCTGGTGAGCCTGATGCTGGCCGGCACGCTGGTGTGGGTCCTGTTGATCGCGGGCGTGCTGCTGCCCGGTCTCGGGGCCTTCTTCCGGACGTCGACGCCCGGCGTCTCCGCACTCGACGTCTCGATCCTGCGGCTCGCGTACCTGATCGCCATCGTCCTTCTGCCCGCGGGGATCGGGCTCGCCGCGTACCTGGCACCGAGTCGCAGCGAACGAGCCACCGGGTTCGCGGCCGTCGGCCAGGTGCTGCGCGGGTATCCGCTGGCCCTGGTGCTGGCGGTGCTCCTGCTGGTCTTCCTGCCGGCTGTCGGCATCGACCGCAAGGTCCGGAGTCTTCGTCGTGGCTGGTCGGACATGCACGTCCCGATCGTCGTCAAGCCCGGCGGCTACGACACCATGGTCGAGGACCTCAGGTCCGCGCTCGTGGCCGCGGATCTCGAGGTGGCGGTACACGAGGCGCCCCGCGTGCTGTCGATCCCCGGCCGTCTGCTCGCGCTGGTCGCCGACGGCAACGTGCGAAACCTCTCCCCCGACCGGCTGGTCGAGCTCAACGGGCCAGGACTCGAAGTCGGCGTCTACCCGTCGGACATCGCGATCTCGGGTGCGGAGCACGAGCGAACTCGGGCTCGCGCGGTGATCGTCAGCCGGCTGGCCACCTCGTCGGCGCATTTCACGACGAGCGCGGAGTCCCAGGCCGTCGAGGATCGTCTCGGGGAGGTCGCCAGACGGGCCGGACGGGCCGACGGCGAGCTGGAGGCGATCGACGGCCTGCTCCTCGATCTCGACGTCGCGCCGGAGGACTGGGACATCCTCTACCGGCTCCGGTTGCAGGCCGAGCGCGACGCACTCCGCGGCTGAGGCCGCGTCAGCCCCGGGATGGGCGGCGCCGGCTCGCCAGCCACGGGCCGAAATGGAGCGCACCGCCCACGATCAGGATCCAGACCAGGCCCGCCGTGACTCCGCCGATGACGTCCGTGAGGTAGTGATAGCCGAGATAGATCCGGCTGGTGCCGATCAGGAACACGAGCCCGAGCGCGACGGACAGCGCGAGGATGCCGATGCGCCGGCCGAAGACGACCCAGGCCAGCACCGCCAGGCCGACGAACAGCACGAACGAGTTCATCGAGTGACCGCTGGGGAAGCTGTAATCGGGCGGCACGTGCGCCCAGGGCAGCTTCGGCCGAGGTCGCTGGAAGGTCAGCTTCATGATCCAGTTGAGGGCCACGCTGCCGGCCACCGCGACGGTCAGGAAGACGGATTCCCGGATCCGCCGGGCATGGGCCAGGAGGGCCACGGCGAGGCCGAGGAGCGGCAGGACCACGTAGTCGGAACCGATGAACGTGGCGCCGTTCATGATCGCGTCGCGGATGGGTGAAGCCCGGTCGTGGAGGAACGGCGTGGCGACCGCGTCGAGCGCCGACAGCTCCTGACCGCGGATCTCCACCGCCAGCGATCCGAAGACGACCAGGCCCAGCAAGACCGCGACGAAGCCGGCCACGACGATCCCCGTGGCCAGGCGTGGCCGGCGGATCCCCGCGACCGGCGGGTCATCCGCGGGCCGTGGCGGGATGGTCAACCCGGGGACTCCTCCCGATGCGGCCGGAGCGGCACTGGCCTCGCCGTCTCCCGTTCCCGAGGGCCCCGGGTCAGGCCGGCGAAGACCGCAAGATCCCCGATCCCGGCGAGCAGTCCGGCGAGGACGTCGGTCGGGTAGTGCTCCGCCATCGCCACGCGGGCTACGCCAACCAGCACCACCAGGACGGCGAACACCACGGCGATCGCGGCTTTCATCCACGTTGGCCATCTTCCGCGCCAGATGAGGATCGCAATGATGCCGTAGATCGTGGCCGCCTCGAGCGTGTGCCCCGATGGGTAGCTGTACACGACGCCCGGAATCGTGGGGTCCGTTCCAAGCGGGCGGTCCCGGCCGACCAGCTGCTTCACGGCCTCGCTGCCGGCGGTGGCCGCCGCCAGGACGAGGGCCACAAGGATCGCCTCACGTCGCTCGCCGTGCAGCAGAAGCCAGAGCACGATTCCGACGCCGATGGCGATCAACGGGTAGTTGGCCGAGTCCGACAGCAGGCGCCAGACCGGCGTGAGCCCCGTCCAGCCATGCGCCGTGTCCAGCCAGGGTTGATCGAACGGCACGACCACGTGCTGGGCGACCACCACGCTCAACCCGATGAACAGCAGGTAGCTGACCGCGGCGAGAAGGAGCCACGTGACGCGCCCCCTGTCGGTGGACGAGGCACGCGAATCCGGCCGCCCCTGCGGCGCGCGATCATCCCGTGCCGACGGGCGGTTCGTCATCACTCTCCTCATCGATCGCGTCGCGGTGGCGACCCCCGCCCCCGAACCGTACGCGCGGACCGCGTCACCCAGCACTCCCGGCCATGCCCGGATGATTACGGACCCGTGTCGGTCTCGGCCTCCGGCGATGTCACCCAAGGCGGTCGAACAGGTTTCGCGTCATCCGGACGACCCGCTCGTCGAATGGCGTCGCGGCGCCACGGTATGACCGGTCGCCGAACTCGTCGATCGCCCAGGACCACTGGAACGTCCCGGCGGCGAAGACGGTCGCCCCTGAGGCCGCTTCGTACAGCGTGGCGTTGTGGACCGCCGGGCTCGCGTAGCGTCCGACCCGCTGATCACCCTGGATCACGGCG
>JACQEF010000059.1 GCA_016200745.1 Chloroflexota bacterium
ATCCCACGCCGATGGGCGCCTGATGGCGAGTGAGCCCCTCGGATCCGACGGTCTCGTCGGCGATCTACCACTCGCAGTGGTGGATGCGTCGAATCCGGCTCCGGCCCGGGACTCGGTACGCCGCCGCGACTCGGTACGCCGAACGGAACTCGATGGGCCGAGCCGCTACAGGTTGGTGACGGCTGCCTCGAGCTGGCCGGCGGGGTGCGTGGCGCCGTTGGTCGGTTCCACCACGGGTGCGGCCTCGCCGGCCTGCGCCCCCACGAGCGGCTCGCCGTTGAGCCAGCGCTGGATCGACGCCGCCGCGCGCTTGCCGTCGCCCATGGCCAGGATCACGGTCGCCGCGCCGCGCACGATGTCGCCCCCCGCGAACACGCCGGGGATGCTCGTCATGCCGGTCTCGTCGGTCACGATGTAGCCCCATTGGTTGACCTGGAGGTCCGGGGCCGAGGCGGTCAGGACCGGGTTGGAGCGGGTGCCGATGGCGACGACGACCATGTCGCACTCGACGACGAACTCGGAGCCCTCGATCGGGACGGGCCGTCGGCGCCCGGAGTCGTCGGGCTCACCGAGCTCCATCCGCTGGCAGCGCAGCCCGGTGACCCAGCCTTGCTCGTTGCCGAGCACCTCGAGCGGCGCCACCAGGAAATCGAACAGCACGCCCTCCTGCTCCGCGTGGTGGACCTCTTCGGCTCGCGCTGGGAGCTCGTCGTGGGAGCGGCGATAGACGATCCGGGCCTCCGCCGCCCCGAGCCGCCGCGCCGTCCGGACCGAGTCCATCGCGACGTTGCCACCGCCGACCACCACGACGCGCTGGCCGTGGAGCACGGGTGTGTCGGAGTCGGGGTTCCAGGCGCCCATCAGGTTGACCCGGGTGAGGTACTCGTTGGCGCTGAGCACGCCCTTGAGGTTCTCGCCCGGCACGTTCATGAATACCGGCAGCCCGGCGCCCACCGCGATGAAGATCGCGTCGTACTGCTCGCGCAACTCGGCCAGGGTGTAGGTCTTGCCGATGATCGCGTTGGGCTCGATCTTGACCCCGTCGGCGATCAGCCGGTCGACCTCGGCCTGGACGATGGCCTTCGGCAGGCGGAACTCCGGGATGCCGTAGATCAGCACGCCGCCGGCGGCATGGAACGCCTCGTAGACGGTGACGTCGTGGCCGGCCCTGGCCAGCTCGCCGGCCGCCGTGAGTCCCGCCGGACCGGAGCCCACGATCGCGACCCGCTTGCCCGTCTGGGTCGGGCGCGGGTGGCCGAGCTGGTCGGTATGCTGCTGCGCCCAGTCGGCGACGAAACGCTCCAGATAGCCGATCGCGACCGGCTTGCCGGTCTTGGCGCGCAGGCAGACCTGCTCGCACTGCGTCTCCTGCGGGCAGACCCGCCCGGTCACGCACGGGAGCGCGTTGTCGCCGAGGAGTGACTCGGCCGCCGAGCGGACGTCGCCGTCGCGCAGGAACGAGATGAACCGGGGGATGTTGACGGCCACCGGGCAGCCGTCGATGCAGTACTCCTTGGGGCACTGCAGGCAGCGCTCGGCCTCCTGGCGGGCGATCTCGAGCACGTAGCCCAGGTTGACCTCGCCGAAGTTGTGCGACCGCCCCTCGGCGTCCTGCTCGGGCATGCCGTGGCGCAGGATCGCCATCCGCTCCTTCTTGCTGAGCGTGGAGGCGCCCATGGGCTTGGATTCGTCGGTCATCGTGCCGCCCCCTCGGTCGCTTCTTCCGCGTGGATGAGCGCCGCGGCCATCGCCGGCACGCGGCACGCCTCGCGGCGCTCGAGGGCGCCCTGCTCGAAGGTGCGATACGTCGTGAGCCGGTCCGACAGCTGGCGGAAGTCGACCTGGTGGCCGTCGAACTCGGGGCCGTCGACGCAGGCGTAGCGGGTCTTGCCGTCGACGCTGACGCGGCAACCGCCGCACATCCCGGTGCCGTCGACCATGATCGCGTTGAGCGAGACGAGCGTCGGCACGCCGAACGGGCGGGTCAGCTCGCTGACGGCACGCATCATGGGGACCGGTCCCACCGCGTAGACCGCGTCGACGCCGCCGGCCTTGAGCACGTCCTCCAGCGCCTGGGTGACGAAGCCTGGACGGCCGTAGCTTCCGTCGTCGGTACAGGTCACGACCTCACCCGCCGCGGCGAGCTCCGGTTCGAGGATGACCCATTCGCGAGACCGGCCGCCGATGACGCTGGTGACGCGGACACCGCGCCGGCCGAGCTCCTGGGCGATCGGCAGGATGACGGCCGTGCCGACGCCGCCACCGACGCAGACCGCGTGGCCGCGTTCGATCAGGTCGGTCGGGCGCCCGAGCGGGCCCGCGACATCGGTGATCGCGTCGCCGGGCCGCAGGTCGACGAGGTCGGCCGTGCTCTTGCCGACCGACTGGATGATCAGGGTGATCGTGCCCTCTGCCGGGTCGGCGTCGGCGATGGTCAGCGGAATGCGCTCGGCGCCCGGTCCGAGCCGGACGATGACGAACTGGCCGGGCTGCCGAATCTGCGCGATCCGGGGCGCCTCGATGACGAGTTTCGTGACGTTGGGGGACCGCGGGCCGAATGTCACATGGGGACCGGGACCTTGCCGCCCGCAGCCGTCGCCCGCAGGCGCATCGCCCGCGGGCGCATGCTCCGCTGCCCCCGAGTCCCGGGGGCGGGTTCAGCCGGCCCCCACCGGCGCAACCTTGCCCTTCGGCCAGTAGAGCTCCTTCTTGACGTGGAACTCGGGGAACCCGTGCTCCATCAGGACCGATTCGGCGTTGAGGATCATGTCCGGGTTGCCGCAGATGTAGACGACCGTCTGGTCCGGCCGCAGATGCAGGTCGTGGCAGACGTCGCGGACCACGTTCTCGGCCCGGCCGGTGCGGCCGGTCCAGCCGGCGTTGCGCTGGTCGTTCGGCCGGCTGATCGTCGGGACGTAGGAGAGTGGGTAGGCGCGGTCGCGCTGGAGGTCTTCGAGCTCCTCGCGGTAGCCGAGCTCCTCGACGTAGGAGCAGCCGTGGAGGACGACCGTCTTGCGCGGATGGCCTGCGGCCATGGTCTCGCGGATCATCGACATGAACGGCGCGATGCCCGTCCCGGTCGAGATGAACAGGTGCGTCCGGCGGTCGTTCGGCTCGAGCAGGAACTTGCCCTTGGGTCCGATCATCCGCATCCGGTGACCGACCGGCAGCCGCCACAGCAGCGTCGTGAACCGGATGATCGGCACCAGACGGACGTACAGCTCGTAGCCCTCGGTGCCGGCGACGCGCGGCGCGGACGCCACCGAGTAGGGTCGCTGCCAGAGCTTGCCGTCGGCGAACACGCCGGTCGTCATGTACTGGCCGGACTCGAACGGGACCGGCTCCTCGTCGTACTTGACCCAGAAGTAGGCGAGATCGTCGGTGATGTCGACGCGCCGGACGAGCGTGGCGTTGTACTGCGGCGCGGCGGGATCGATGACGCGTTCGTCGTCGGGAAGGATCATGCCGATCGGCCTCCGTCGGGCTCCATGATGGTGTCGCGCGGATGGTACCCGTCCGGCCACTCCCGTCGCCCGAATACTGCGGCATGGGTGGGCGGCCGGCCGGGCGCGTCGGCCGCCCACCGTACAATCCGCGCGTAGTCGAGGTCCCGCCGATGCCGATCGTCGCCAACACGTTCGCCGGGTTCCGGTCCGAAGCCATCCAGTTCCTGGCCGACCTGGCCGCCAACAACGAGCGGACGTGGTTCCAGCCCCGCAGGGCGGACTACGAGCGCCTGCTGAAGGAGCCGCTCGAGGCGCTGTGCTCGGCCCTCGCCGTCGAGTTCGAGGTCCGCGGGATCCCGCTCCGGGCCGATCCGGCGCGTTCACCGTTCCGGATCTACCGCGATGTGCGCTTTTCGAAGGACAAGTCGCCGTACAAGACCAACGTCGGCGCGAGCTTCCCGTGGGCTGGCGACGGCGACGGCTCCGTCGGCGGCTACTTCCACTTGGCTCCCGGCGAGGTCTTCGTGGGCGGCGGCATGTGGCACCCCGAGCCGGCCAGACTGAAGGCATTCCGCCGCCTGGTCGACACGGATCCCGCGCGAGTCCACTCGGTTACCGAGGACCCGGCATTCATCGACGCATTCGGTCACGTCTCGGGCGACACGCTGAGGCGCGTGCCGCAGGGCTATGCCGCCGACCACCCGGACGCCGCCCTGCTCAAGCTCAAGGGCGTCGTGTTCATGCGACAGCTGTCCGACCTCGACGCGGCCGCGCCCGAGCTGCCCGGTCGGCTCGCCGACACGATCGCGGTGGGGCTGCCGCTGCTGCGTCTCCTGGCCTCGCTGCCGGCCTGAACGCCGGAGCGGAGGCTCGGGCCGGCCCAGCCGAGGCCGAAGCCTTGCGCGCGGGTGGCAATACAGGTTGGTCGCGCTCCCACGCGCTGAGGGCGCCGTATCTCGCAACCGACGCGCAACCGAGGCCCAATCGAGACCGACGCTACAATCCGATACGTACGAACAGACCCACACGCGGTCTCGCTCCCGCCGCGCCCCACCCGGAGGACCCGTTCCGATGACCCAGCCTGCTGCCCCTGCCGCAGACCGACCACACCGAGCCGCCAAGCGCTACATCTACGCCTGGGGCGGCGGGGCGGCCGAAGGCGACGCGACGATGCGCGACCTCCTCGGCGGGAAGGGTGCCGGCCTGGCGGAGATGACCAACGCCGGCCTCCCGGTGCCGCCCGGCTTCACGATCACGACCGAGGCCTGCAACGACTACTTCACCGCCGGCGAGCAGCTGCCGGCCGGGCTGTGGGACGACGTCCTTGTGGCGGTCAAGGAGGTCGAGGCCCGGACGGGCAAGGGGTTCGGCAGCGCCGCCGACCCGCTCCTCGTGTCCGTCCGCTCCGGCGCCAAGTTCTCCATGCCGGGCATGATGGACACGGTCCTCAACCTCGGGCTCAACGAGCAGACGCTCCACGGCCTGATTGCCCTGACCGGGAACGAGCGGTTCGGCTGGGACGCGTACCGCCGGTTCATCCAGATGTTCGGACGGATCGTCATGGACGTGAAGGGCGAGCGGTTCGACCAGGCGCTCGACGCGGCCAAGCAGCGCCACGGCGCGAAGCAGGACACCGACCTCGACGCCGCCGCGCTGCGCGAGGTGGTCGAGGCGTCCAGGCGGATCGTCCGCGAGGACACCGGTCGCGACTTCCCGAGCGATCCGTACGAGCAGCTCGACCTGGCCATCAAGGCGGTCTTCGCCAGCTGGTTCGGCAAGCGCGCCGTCGACTACCGGAACAACCAGAAGATCGCCCACGACCTGGGCACGGCCGTCAACGTCGTGACCATGGTCTACGGCAACATGGGCGACGATTCGGGCACCGGCGTGGCGTTCACCCGCGATCCGAACACTGGCGAGAAGGTGCTCTTCGGCGAGTACCTGACCAACGCCCAGGGCGAGGATGTGGTGGCCGGCATCCGGACAGCGCCAAAGATCAGCCAGATGCAGACCGACATGCCGGCGGTCTACGCCGAGTTCCAGAAGATCGGCCAGCAGCTCGAGCGGCACTACCGCGACGTCCAGGACCTCGAGTTCACGATCGAGCGCGGCAAGCTCTACATGCTCCAGACACGGTCGGCCAAGCGGACGGCCGCGGCGGCCGTGAAGATCGCCGTCGACATGGTCGACGAGGGGATCCTGACCCCGAAGGAGGCGGTCGGCCGGATCGAGCCGGGTCACGTCGACCAGCTCCTTCGAGCCACGTTCGATCCGAAGGCGCTTGCCAAGGCAACCAAGATCGTCAATGGCCTGAACGCGTCGCCAGGCGCCGCGGTGGGTCGGGCGGTGTTCGATGCCGATACCGCCGTCGAATGGGCGGCTCGGGGCGAGCGCGTGATCCTCGTCCGGATCGAAACCTCACCCGACGACTTCCACGGCATGGCCGTCGCCCAGGGAATCATCACCGCCCGTGGGGGGGCGACCTCCCATGCGGCCGTGGTGGCCCGGCAGATCGGCAAGCCGTGTGTCGCCGGATCGGCTGACCTCATCGTGGACTATGCGAACGCCCAGGCGCACTGCAACGTCACCGGCACGGAATTCAAGGAGGGCGACTGGGTCAGCCTCGACGGTTCCAGCGGTGCCCTCTACGTCGGCGCGCTGCCGACCGTCGACGCGAGGTTCGAGGACCAGCCGGAGCTCCAGCGGATCCTTGGCTGGGCCGATGAGATCAGCCGGATGCAGGTCTGGACCAACGCCGACAAGCCCGAGGAGGCGGCCCAGGCCCGCCGCTATGGTGCGCGGGGGATCGGCCTGTGCCGGACCGAGCACATGTTCCGCGAGGGCGAGCGGCTCGAGATCGTCCGTGGGGCGATCCTGGTCGCGGTCGTCGCCACGAGGGCCAAGGCCAAGGCTGCCGGCGGCGGCACCCTCACCGCCGACGAGACCGCGGCGGTCGCGACGTTCGATGCCGCGATGGCCAAGCTCGAGAGGCTCCAGCAGGGCGACTTCGAGGGGATCTTCCGGGCGATGGACGGCCTGCCCGTGGTCGTCCGGTTGATCGACCCGCCGCTCCACGAGTTCCTGCCGAACCTCGAGGACCAGCTGGTCAAGGTCACGAAGGCCGGGGACAACGCCACCGCGGAGGACCGCGAGCTGCTCGCGACGATCAAGTCGATGCACGAGCAGAACCCCATGCTCGGATTGCGCGGCTGCCGCCTCGGGCTGATGATCCCGGACTTCGTGAAGGTTCAGACTCGGGCGATCCTCAACGCCCAGATCGCGGTCGCCAAGTCGGGCGGCCATCCCAAGGCCAAGATCATGATCCCGCTCGTCGGGCACGTGAACGAGCTGTCGGCCACCAAGGCGCTGCTCGAGGCCGAGGCCAAGGCCGTCGAGGCGAAGGCCGGTGTCAACGTCGAGTACGTGTTCGGGACGATGATCGAGGTGCCCCGTGGCGCCCTGACCGCCGACGAGATCGCGAAGCACGCGGCGTTCTTCAGCTTCGGCACGAACGACCTGACCCAGATGACGTTCGGCTACAGCCGCGACGATGCCGAGGGCGGCTTCCTGCTCAAGTACGTCGAGGACGGCATCCTGCCGTTCAACCCGTTCCAGACGCTCGACGACGCGGTCGCCGGGCTGATGCGGACCGCGGTCGAAAAGGGGCGATCGGCGCGTCCGGATCTCGAGCTCGGGATCTGCGGCGAGCACGGCGGCGACCCGGCGTCGATCCACAAGTGCGAGCGGATCGGGCTCGACTACGTGTCGTGCTCGCCGTTCCGGGTGCCCGTTGCCCGGCTCGCGGCCGCGCAGGCCGTGCTGTCGTCGCCCGAGCGCGACAAGTAGGTCGATACCGGATCAGCCTCTACCGCCGATGGTCGGCGGTGCCGTACCATGCGATTCGAGGTGGATTGAGCCAGCGCCTCCAGAAGCCGGGGAAGCCATGGACCCGAGCGCGTTCGTCGATTCGCTCCAGCGGGGGCTCCGCGAGGTCCCGCCGATCGCGATCGCGCTCGTCCTGCTCGCCGGTCCGACCGCCGCACTGATTGGGTACCGCTGGGTCGGCGCCGGGCGGCGGGGTCGGAAGGCGAACGAGGCGTCGGCGGTCCCGTTCTGGGTTTGCCACGACTGCCGCTCCGTGAACGAGCTCCGTGCGTCGCGCTGCTACCGGTGCGGCGTGGAGCGTGATGACATCGAGGCGGTCGAGGTCGTCGTCGACCAACCGGCCGTCCGAACCGTACCGGTCGATCTTCCGGCGGGCTCGCCATTCTCGGCGGTCATGTCCGCCGGGCGCACTGGCGCCGGCCTTCCCGTGATGGCCGATCCCGAACGTCTCACGCCTCCGGTCGCGGTGGGACCTGGTCGTGAATCCGCGCCGTTGACAGGCCGCCGCGAACCAGACACATCGGAGCGAGTCGAGGCCGACCGATAGGCATCAGCCACCATTGGCCCGCGGGGTGACCGGCCAGCGGCGATTCCTGCTCGACGTCGCGCCGCTCCGGCGGGATCGCGACTTCCGGTGGCTGTGGTCGGGCCAGGCCATCTCGGGGATCGGCAACCAGGTCACCCGCGTCGCCCTCCCGTTCCAGGTCTACGTCCTGACCGGGTCGACCCTGGCGATCGGTGCGCTCACCTTCTTCCAGCTGGTCCCGATCCTGCTGTTCGCGCTCGGCGCGGGCTCACTCGCGGATGCCGTCGACCGCCGCCGCCTGCTGCTCGTCACCCAGACCGGGCTGGCCGTCTGCAGCCTGGCCCTCGCGGGGCTCGCGCTCGGCGGGGAAGCGCCGGTCCCGGCACTGTTCGCGGTCGCGTTCGTCGCCGCCGGCCTGGGCGCCGTGGACCAGCCGACCCGGGCATCGACGATCCCGAGGCTCGTGCCGACCGAGCGCCTGTCCGCCGCGATCGCGCTCAACCAGCTCAACTTCCAGATGGCGTCGATCGTGGGCCCGGCCGTCGGCGGGCTCCTCATCGCGACCGTCGGTCTCGCCGGGGCGTATGTCGCCGACGTGGTCTCATTCGTCGCCTCGTTCGTCGCGCTCGTGGCGATCCGGCCGCTCCCGCCGATGCGCGACGCTGCGCGTCCCGGGCTGGCGGCCATCGCCGAGGGGCTCCGTTTCGCCCGGCAGCGGCGGGCGATCCTGGGCAGCTTCGTGATCGACCTCGACGCGATGATCTTCGGGATGCCGACCTCGCTGTTCCCGGTGCTCGCGCTGGACGTGTTCAAGACCGGGGCTGCGGGGTTCGGGCTGCTCGCGGCCGCACCGGCGGCGGGCGCCTTCCTCGGGGCGCTGCTGTCCGGCTGGGTGACGGCGGTCACGCGGACCGGCCGGGCGGTGGTGGCCGCGGTGGTCGGCTGGGGACTGGCGATCACGGCGTTCGGGCTGGTCACCTTCTCATTCCCGTTGGCACTCGCCTTCCTGGCTGCCGCCGGTGCCGCCGATGTCTTCTCGGCGGTCTTCCGCTCCACGCTCGTCCAGCTCGAGACACCCGATGGGCTACGGGGCCGGATCATGTCGATCCACGGGCTGGTCGTGACCAGCGGGCCCCGGCTCGGCGACATCGAGGCGGCCGGTGTCGCGGCGCTGGTCGGCCCGCAGGCGGCGGTCGTGTCCGGCGGCGTACTGTGCCTGCTCGGCGTGGTCGCGGTCGTCCGCTCGTTCCCGGAGCTCGCCCGGCACACGATCGGGCGGCCGGGATCGGTCGCGGCTGGCTAGGATAGGCTCGTGCCGCGCTACGTCCCGGAAGATTCGCTCCTGTCGCCCCGGTTCACGGGTCCGTCGACGTTCGCCCGGCTGCCGCTGGTCCGGACGCTCGACGAGGTGGACCTGGCGATCGTCGGCGTGCCGTTCGATACCGGGGTCACGTACCGGGTCGGCGGGCGCTTCGGTCCGAACGCCGTCCGTGCCGCGAGCGTCATGCTCCGTCCGCACAACGCCAACCTGGACGTCAGCCCGTTCGAGGTCCTGTCGTGCGTCGATCACGGCGACGTCGCGATCGTGCCCGGCTACATCGACCGGAGCTACGCGGCGATCGAGGCGGCGGTGGCGCCCATCGTCGAGGCCGGGGTCGTCCCGCTCCTGATCGGCGGTGATCACGCCTGCACGCTGCCGCATCTGCGGGCCACCCGGTTGCGGGGTCCGGTCGCGGTCATCGACTTCGATGCCCATACCGACGCCTGGGACAGCTACTTCGGCGAGCGCTACAACCACGGCACGTGGATGCGCCGCGCGATCGAGGAAGGGCTCGTCGATTCCGCCCATTCGATCGAGGTTGGGCTCCGTGGCCCGGTCTACGCCCCCGGCGACTGGGCCAGCCTCCGCACCGAGTTCGGGCTCGACTACCTGACCACCGAGGACGTCCTGGCACGCGGTCCCGAGGCCACCGCCGCCGCGATCCGCGATCGGGTCGGCGATCGGCCGGCCTTCATCAGCTTCGACATCGACGTGGTCGACCCGGGCTTCGCGCCGGGGACCGGCACCCCCGAGCCGGGCGGCCTGTCCGGCCACGACGCGCTGGCGATCGTCCGACGCCTGACCGGCATCGACTTCGTCGGGTTCGACGTGGTCGAGGTGATCCCGGCCTACGACCCGGCCGAGCAGACGGCGTTCCTGGCGGCCAACCTCGCCTTCGAGATGCTGTCGTTGGTCGCGTTGCGCCGGGCCAGCGCCGGAGGCGACGCCGCGTGAGCCACCACGAGGCCTGGCGGTCGGTGCTGCCGGCCGGGTTCAGCTGGCCGTCAGGGGTTCGCGCCGCCGCCTGCTTCACGTTCGATCTCGACGCCGAGAGCGGGCTGCTGTTCGACCATCCCGAGGTCGCCGGTCAGCTCGACGTGATGAGCCACCAGGCCTACGGCCCCCGGACCGCGCTGCCGCGCCTGCTCCGCCTGCTCGACCGACAGGGGATCCGTGCCACGTTCTTCATCCCGGGCTTCTCCGCGGAGCGCTGGCCGGACGGCGTCCGGTCGATCCGCGACGCGGGCCACGAGATCGCCCACCACGGCTACCTCCACGAGGGCTCGCGCGGGGCGGACCCGGCGACCGAGGAGCGGCGGCTGCTGCGCGGCTTCGAGGCGCTCGAAGCCGTTGCCGGGGTCCGGCCGATTGGCTACCGCGCGCCGAACTGGGAGTTGTCGTACGCCCTGCCGGCGATCCTCGCCCGGCACGGGATCCGCTACGACTCGGGGCTGATGGACGCCGATCACCCGTACCGGCTGGCGGTCTCGCCCGAGCCCGGTGCGGCGACCATCGTCGAGCTGCCGGCGCACTGGGCGCTCGACGACTGGGAAGCCTACAACTACCTGCCCGGGCTGACCGGTTCGGGCGTCATCGGCTCGCCGGCCGAGGTGGTCGCGCGCTGGACGCTCGAGCTCGACGCGCTCGTGCCTGAGGGCGGCCTGTTCATGCTCACCAACCATCCGTTCGTGAGCGGTCGCGCGTCACGGGCGGCCGCCCTGGAGGGCCTGATCGAGCACGCCCGGGCGATCGACGGGCTGTGGATCGCGACCTGCGCGGAGATCGCGATCCACGTCGAGACGCTGGACCTGCCGGCCGTGGCCCACCAGCCCCCGGTGTTGCCCGAGGGCTGACGTTCCGCGGGCGGGCCTGGCCTCAGGCCGTGGCCGACACGCTCCGGCGCGCTCCGAGCCAGTAGATGACCGCCGCCACGACGCCGCCCACGTAGTAGGCGATGTCCGCGCCGTGCAGGTAGTTGGCGGTCATGTAGTTGAACGGCCCGCCCCAGCTGTAGCCCAGCGACGAGTTCTGGAACGGAATCCCGACCACGAACCCGACCACCAGGGCGACGAGTGCCACCGTCCCCGTCGGCAGGCGGCCGAAGTCGACGATCGAGTTCCCGTCGCCCTGCCGGCCGCGCAGCCACCAGTCGGTCAGGACGACGCCGACGAACGGCGAGATCCAGTAGCTGATGAACAGCAGGAAGTTGGTGAAGTTGGTCGCGAAGTCGCCCGTATTGAGGACGAAGTTGGTGAACAGGAAGCCGAGCACCGCGACGAGCGCCGCGGAGTAGATCCGCTTGACCCGGATGCCGGCGGCCTGGAGCGACAGCGATCCGGTGTAGTCGTTCATCGCGTTGACCGCGATCGTTCCGATGAAGATCGCGACCATCGCCAGGCCGGCGATCAGCGAGCCGTTGCCGAGCACGTCGTAGATGGTCTGGCTCGATTCGCCACCGGTCGCCTTCCCGGCTACCAGGAGGCCGAGGATCTCGAGCCAGCCGGAGGCCAGCGACATCCCGAGCAGCGTGTACCAGAACACGCGGCTGGTCGACGTGTCGCTCGGCAGGTAGCGCGAGTAGTCGGAGGCGTAGAGCGCCCAGGCGAGGACGAAGCTCGCGACGATCGCGACCATGGCCACGAAGGCGCCGATCTGGTCGGCGCCGCTGAAGCCGTCGGTCAGGCTCGTGTCCGCCTGGCCCGCGATCGAGATCGTCAGGACCACGAACATCAGGCCGAGGACGACGGCGCCCCATTTCTCGAACAGGTGAATCGCCTCGTACCCGAAGATCCCGAGCGCCCCCTGGCAGATGACCACGATCAAAAGGGCGAACCAGAAGGGTAGGGCGGGGATCAGGATCGTCAACGCGTACGCGCCGAACAGGTTGTTGATGCCGTCCCAGCCGATCGTGCTGATCCAGTTGAGCAGGCCGGGCACGACGATCGACTTGCCGAAGGGGAGCCGGGCGGCCGGCAGCTGGGCGAGCCCGAGGCGCGGGCCCATCGTGCTCAGCAGCGCCACGAAGAACGAGCCGACGAGGTTGCCGACGACGATCGCGAGCAGCGACGTGACGAAGCCGAGCTTCAGGAAGTCGAGCGTGACCAGGGTGCCGATGAAGAACGCGGCCGGGACCAGGTTCGGGGTGAACCAGACCGTGAACACGCGGCCGACGGAGCCGTACCGGGCCGATGCCGGGATCGGTTCGAACCCGTGCCCCTCGATGGTGAGATCGCCCTCTCCCCTGGGCATCCCGAGTTCCTGGGTGGTCGCCGTCATGTCTGCCCTCCGCTCCTATTCCTTCGTGAACGTCACCCGGTGATCGGTCCCCCCGTGGTGGACGACGCTCGTCGCGGGCTGCGTCTCGGCCACGATCCGGCCGCCACGAACGACCCAGCGCGCACTCGGGCGCAGCCGGATCGCCTCCGCCTCGTCCTCGCAGTCGAACATCACGAAGTTCGCCGCTAGGCCCTCCTTAGCCCCGTATTCGACCTCCGCCGCCCTGGCCGGATTGGTCGTGACCATGTCGAAGGCGCGGTACAGCTCGGACCGGCCGCTCATCTGCGCGACGTGGACCAGCATCGACACGGCGTCGAGCATCGAGCCGCGCCCGAGCGGGTACCACGGGTCCATGATCGAGTCGTGGCCGCACGCGACGTTGATCCCGGCGGCATCGAGCTCCTTGACCCGGGTCATGCCGCGGCGCTTCGGATACGTGTCGAAGCGGCCCTGCAGGACGATGTTGTCGAGCGGGTTGGCCACGATCGTGACGCCGGCTCGCTTGAGGATCTGGATGAGCTTGAAGGCGTAGGCATCGTTGTAGCTGCCCATCGCGGTCGTGTGGCCGGCGACGACCCGGCCCTGCATGCCGTCCCGCATTGCCCGGGCCGCCACGACCTCGAGGAAGCGCGACTGGTCATCGTCGGTCTCGTCGCAGTGCAGGTCGATCTGGGCGCCGGTCTCCTTCGCCAGGTCGAAGATGAAGTGGACCTCCTCGACGCCGTCCTCGCGCGTCCACTCGTAGTGCGGGATACCGCCGATCACGTCGCAGCCGAGGCGCATCGCCTCGCGCATCAGCGCCTTGCCGTCCGGGAAACTCAGGATGCCGTCCTGCGGGAAGGCGATGAGCCGCAGGTCCACCACGTCGCGCATCTCGTTGCGGAGCTCGAGCAGCGCCCGCAGCGCGACCAGGTTGGGATCGCACACGTCGACGTGCGAGCGGATCAGGCCGGTCCCCTGGGCGACCTCCCAGAGGATCGCCTGGCGTGCCCGGCGCTTGACGTCCTCGTGGGTCAGCGAGGGCTTGCGCTCGGCCCACGTCTGGATGCCCTCGATCAGGGTCCCGGACTCGTTGTGGCGCGGCTCTCCG
>JACQEF010000060.1 GCA_016200745.1 Chloroflexota bacterium
CTGCCGCCGCTGTGGGACCGCGCGCCCGGGTTTGCGACCTTGCTTCACATCGTGCTGGAGCAGCAGGTGTCGCTCGCGTCGGCCCAGGCCGCCTACGATCGCCTTCGGGCCGCTGCCGACCCGCTGACCCCGTCGCGCTTCCTCGAGCTCACCGACGCAGAGCTGCTGGCGATCGGGTTCAGCCGGCAGAAGGCGCGCTACGGCCGGGCGCTGGCCGAGGCGATCGAATCGGGCGCGCTCGACCTCGAGTCGCTGGAGTCGCTCGACGACGACGCCGTCCACGAGGCGCTCCAGGCCGTTCCCGGGATCGGACCGTGGACCTCCTCCGTCTACCTGCTGATGGTCCTGCTGCGACCCGACCTGTGGCCCGTCGGCGACATCGCGCTGGCCGAATCCGTCGGCCGGGTGAAGGGGCTGGGCCGGCGCCCCGATCCGGCCGAGATGACGGACCTCGGCGAGGCCTGGCGGCCGTGGCGTTCGGTTGCCGCGCGGCTGTTCTGGCACGACTACCTGGCTCGCCGCGGCCGATCGGGGTAGAGGGGCAGAGCCGGGCCAGGGAGAGGCAGGGCTTCCGGCCAGGCGGTTGGCGCGGGTTGCCGGCCACGTGACGCGCGTCCCGGCCTGTTCCTGCCGGGTGCTCACCACGCGGGCGCGCGGCGGCCGAGCGCCAGGCCTGCCTCCTCGTCCACATGGTGATGCACGTGCGCTGGATCACCCTGCGTGGCTCGATGCCTGTGCCGGCTGATCATGCAGCGATGGGATCAGTCGGGCCTACATGACCGCGTACCGCTCGCGTGGTGGTCGTTTGGCAGGAATCCAGACGCGCCGCGCCATGCGACGGGGCTGCACCGCGCGATGGGGCCGCACAGCGCTCCGGGTTCCGCGTTCCCGAGCCTCCGGGTCCCGAGGCCCCCGGGTCCCCGAGCGCTCGGGTCTCCGGCCCTCAGCCCTCCGGCCGGTACTGCGCCTCGGGACCGAGATCTCCCACGTACTCGCCCAGGCCCGCGTGCACCAGCAACTGCCGCACCGCGGACACCTCCCCGGTGGGCGCGCAGTAGTGGTAGGTCACGACCAGCAGCTGGCTGCCGGCCGACGGGGGGTGTTCCCGAGGGTCGTGCGCGAGCGGCACCTCGAGGTCCGCGGTCGTCAGCGAGTCGAGGAACGGATCGGCGCCGGCCACGATCCGCTGCCACGCCTCTTGCATCCGGGTGAACGACGGGACCGAGGCTGGCTGCCCGCTGGCGAAGGCAGCGAGCGCCCGCTCGACCTCGAGTCCGCGAGCCCGGCGCATCCAGCACTGGCGCTCGTGCCAGGCCATGTGCCCGACCATCCACGAGATCGAGTTCATCGGCAGGTACCGGATCCCGGCGTCGACCTCGCTCAACCCCGCCAGTCCGCGCTGCCATTCACTTCGTGCGAACCGCAGTTGCTCGACCCTCGGATGCGCCATGCGTGAAGCATACGAGGGTCTGGCGTACGATCGCGGCTCGTACAGGAGCGCGACACGGTGACGAGCCCAACCGATCTGCCGCCCAACGTCCGTCGCCTGGTGGACGAGATCGAAACCGAGATGGGCGAGAGTGACGTCGGCGTCGACGACATCGTCGGCTCCCGGTACGACGAGCATGCCACTGGCGATTCGGGCAACGGCGGGGTCGAGTCCGCGGTCCGCCAGATCCTCGCGGAGATCGGGGAGGACCCCGATCGCCAGGGACTCGCCGGCACCCCCGGCCGGGTCCATCGGATGTACACCGAGCTGACCGCCGGCTACCACGTCGATCCGGAGCGTCTGATCAACGGCGCCATCTTCGACATCGCCTACAGCGAGATGGTGGTCGTCAGGGACATTCCGTTCTACTCGCTGTGCGAGCACCACCTGCTGCCGTTCTTCGGAACCGCGGCGGTCGCCTACATCCCGCGGGGCCGGGTGATCGGGCTGTCAAAGATCCCGCGGATCGTGGAGATGTACGCCCGCCGGCTCCAGGTACAGGAACGGCTCACCCAGCAGATCGCCGACTTCCTCCAGGACCGGCTCGCCCCGCAGGGGGTCGGCGTGGTCGTGGAGGCGACCCACCTGTGCGCGGTCATGCGCGGTGTGCGCAAGCCGGGCACGATCATGACCACCTCGTCGGTGCTGGGCCTGTTCCGGACGCGCGACCGGACGCGCGCCGAATTCTTCGCCCACCTCGAGCGTCGAGCATCGGAGGCCTGACCCATGGACCTCGGCCTGCAGGATCGCGTCGTGCTGATCACGGGCGCCGGCGGCGGCGCCGGCCCCACCATTGCCCGGGCCTTCGCCGCGGAGGGCGCCCGCGTGGCGCTCCACCAGCGGCCCACCAAGGAGCGCCAGACCCGGGCCGGCAGCGCCGCCGCCGGGATCGTCGCGAGCGGCGGCCGAGCCGTTACGGTCTCGGCCGACCTCACCTCCGCCGACCAGGTCGGCGCCATGATCGAGCGCGTCGGCGCCGAGTTCGGGCCCGTGGAGGTCCTCGTGACCGGGACCTCGGCGTATCGTCCCGAGCGCTTCGCAGAGATCACCGACCAGTCGTGGGCGGACATCGTCGACGACCTGCTCGGGGCGACCTTCCGGGCCTGCCGCGCGGTGGTCCCGGCGATGCAGGCGGCCGGTTGGGGCCGGATCGTCAACATCGCCGCTCGATCCGGCCTCGTCGGCGTGTCGCGCGCCGCGCAGTACGGGGCGGCCAAGGCGGCGATCATCGGCCTGACCGCGTCCCTGGCCAAGGAGCTCGGTCCCAACGGAATCCTCGTCAACGCCGTCGCGCCGACACAGTTGCTCACGGTCAAGGATGGCCGGCCCTCCATCCCGGACGACAAGGCGGCCGAGCTGGCCAAGGCGATTCCACTTCGCCGAGTCGCTTCACCCGAGGATCTCGCCTCTCTGGTCGTCTGGCTGGGCTCGGCCGCGAACACGTACGTGACCGGCGAGACCATTTCGCTGCACGGCGGCGACCAGCGCTGACGCTCGCCGGCGGCGGCCAACGTCCCGCTCGGCTCAGCGCTGGACGATCTCGATCGTCCTCGTGCCGCCCATGACCCTGACACCGTACCGATCGCGCGCGGCGCGGACGCCGGGCCGCAGCCTGAGCTTGCGGGCGAGCGGCGAGACGGTCGGCGCGGCCATGGCCTCATGATCGTGGCACCGGTCACGGGCCCGCCTCACGGTCGCCATCCGCGGGCCTACAATCGCGGCCATGACCGACCGCCCGATCNNGAGGGCTTCGAGGTCGTCTACACCGGACTGCGCCAGACGCCCGAGATGATCGCCACGTCCGCGCTCCAGGAGGACGTCGACGTGGTCGGCCTGTCCATCCTGTCGGGGGCGCACATGACGCTGGTCCCCAGGGTCACGAGGCTGCTGAACGAACGTGGCCTGGGCGACGTCGTGGTCACGGTCGGCGGGATCATTCCCGACGACGACGTGCCAGCGCTGCGGGCGGCCGGCGTCGCCGAGATCTTCGGGCCCGGGACCACCATCGCCCAGGTCGCGACCTTCCTTCGGGCGAACGCGCGACCGCGCGACTAGATGGCGGATCCGGCCGCGCGAGCGATCGAGCTGGTCGAGGCGGCGGTCGGCGGCGACCGGCGGGCCCTGGCGCGACTGCTGACGGCGGTCGAGAACCGATCGGCGACCGGCGAGGCGGCGCTGCGCCGGATGTACCCGCTGGCCGGGCGGGCACATCTGGTCGGGGTCACGGGACCGCCGGGCTCGGGCAAGTCCACGCTCGTCGCGGCGCTGATCGGCGAGGCCCGGCGGGCCGGCCGGACGGTCGCTGTCGTCGCGGTCGACCCGTCGAGCCCGATCACCGGCGGAGCGTTGCTCGGTGACCGCGTGCGCATGCAGGCGCACGCGTCCGACGACGACGTGTTCATCCGGTCGATGGCCTCACGCGGGCATGCCGGGGGGCTGGCGTCCACGTCGACCTCCGCCGC
>JACQEF010000061.1 GCA_016200745.1 Chloroflexota bacterium
GGCGATCCGGTGAGGCGATCGCCGCGGCGGCCGCGGCCGCCTCCTCGCCGCGCCGGAAGACGAGGCCGGAGAAGCTCATCGCCAGCCCCAGGTCGACCATGACCCTGGCATAGTCCGCCGGTCCCGAGTAGGAGTGGACGATCGCCGCCGGCCGGTCGCCGAACGCGGCCACCCAGGCCGGACCGCCGATGCCGGCGGCGTGGAGCTCCTCGACGAGCGCGTCCTGGGCATCGCGGGCGCCGGCGGCCGATCGGCAGTGGAGGATCGCCGGCTTGCCGGTCTCGAGCGCGAGGCGCAGGTTCCGCCGCAGGTTGACCAGCTGATCCGGGATGGGGCTGAAGACGCGATCGAAATCCAGCCCGGTCTCGCCGATCGCGGCGACCCGGCTGTCCGTGGCCCAGCCGGCGATCGTCGCCCAGCCGGCATCGTCGACCCGGGCCGCATCGTGCGGGTGCACGCCGACCGCCGCATCCATCCAGGAAAAGCGATCGACCACGGCCAGCGCGCGCTCGCTCGAGGCGACGTTCCAGCCGGGGACGAGGACCCGCTCCACGCCCGCCAGCCGGGCGCCGCCGACAACCAGGTCGAGGTCGCCGTCGAAGCGGTCGGCGTTGAGGTGGCAGTGGCTGTCGATCAGGCGCATGCCGGGGATGGTACCCGCGTGGTGCCGGGGGCTCCCGTGCCGTGCCAGGCACGTCCGCGCCCCGCGCGCCGCGACCCTAGGACGCCTCGGTCTCCGTCTCGAGGCGCGGGAAGAGCGGCTCGGGCGTGCCGACGCGGCCGATCGTGCCCGATCCGCCGCCCCACGTGAGGAGATCGCGGATCGGCGGGCCGCCGTTGCCGTCGTCGGCGTATGGATAGTCGTGTCCGAGCTGCTCAAGCAGCCGCGGCGCTGTGGCTGGCAGGAACGGCGCGCCCGCCAGCCCGAGGAGGCGGCACGCCTCGAGCAGGTCGCCCAGTACCCCGCGCAGCCGCCCGGCGGCCTCGTCGTCACCGGCCTTGACGAGCTTGGCGAGCTCCCACGGCTTCTCGGCATCGACCAGGCGGTTCGCCGCACCCACGAAGTCCCACAGCGCCGCCAGCGCATCGTGGAGCAGGCACCGCCCGACCGCGGTTTCGTACGCCGGGAGCGCCTCGGCCCAGGCGGCCGCCAGCGACCCGCCGGCCGTCGGGGCAGGCCGGTCGCCCGCAAGGTACCGGTTGGTCATCGCCACGGTCCGGTTGACGAGGTTGCCAAAGTCGTTGGCGAGGTCGGCGTTGTAGCGCCGGACGAACGAATCCCAGCTCACCTCGGCGTCGCGGTCGAACGGGACCTCGCGAAGCGCGACGTAGCGCGCACCATCCTGGCCGAAGGCCGCGACGAAGTCGTTCGGGTCGAGGAAGTTGCCGCGGCTCTTGCTCATCCGCTCGCCTCCGGCGGCCAGCAGCCAGCCGTGGACCCAGACCTGGCGCGGCGCCTCGAGCCCGGCGCTCCACAGCATGGCCGGCCAGAAGATCGTGTGGAACCGGGCGATGTCCTTGCCGATGACGTGGAGATCAACCGGCCAGTACCGCCCGAATGAGACCGGATCGTCGGGGAAGCCCGCCCCGGTGATGTAGTTGATGAGCGCGTCGAACCAGACGTAGATCTTGCCGGCCGCGGGATCCCAGGTACCGTCGTCGCGCTGCGACGAGGACCCATCGTCCCTGACCGGGAACGGGATCCCCCAGTCGCCCGGCGTCCGCTCGCGACTGATCGAGAAGTCCTCGAGCCCGCCCCGGATGAAGCCGAGCATCTCGTTGCGGCGGTAATCGGGCTGGACGAACTCCGGGTGCTCGGCGAAGTGGCGCTCGAGCCGCTCCTGGTATGCCGACAGGCGAAAGAACCAGTTGCGCTCGCTCAGCCACTGGAGCGGGACGTCGGGGTGGTTCGGGCAGATCGTCCCGCGCGCCGTCTCGACCACGTCGGTGGCGTTGCGGAAGCCCTCGTTGGGGCAGTACCAGCCTTCGTACGTGCCGGGATAGATGTCGCCGTTGGCGTGCGCCCTCCGGACCATCTCCTGTGCGGCCCGGATGTGGTCGGGATCGGTCGTCCGGATGAACCGGTCCGGGCTGATCCCGAGCGCGGCCTCGGCGACCTCGAAGAAGCCCACCTTCTCGTCAACGAACGCCCTGGTCGGCCGGCCCTCGTCGACCGCGCTCTGCGCGATGTTGATCGAGTGCTCGTCGGTCCCGGTCAGGAACCGTGTGTCGTGGCCGAGCATCCGGTGCCACCGTGCCATGACGTCGGCGCCGATCACCTCGTAGAGCGTGTGGAGCCCCGGCTTGTTGTTCGCGTACGCGATCGAGGTCGTGAGATAGAAACGGGGCCGATCGCGTCGGTCGGGCTGCTCGGACATGGGACGTGGATGGTAGCAGTGGCGACCGATGGCGGGTGCCCCCGGCGTGCTCGGCCCGAGCCGGCGACCGGACTATCGGCGATCCCCGGGTGATCGACTGGTCCGTCGACGGCGCGCACCGGTCGGGCGAGGATCGGCCCTGCACGACCGTGGGTTGCCATCGGTCCAAGTGTTGAGCATTGATCGTGACCATCGACGCCAGGGCGCTTCGCCAACCCATCCGCCGCCGAATGCTGCTGTCATTGACGGCGGGCATCGCCCTGCTGGTGGTGCTGGGGACGGCGGGGATCTTCCTGATCGCGTCGTCGCAGGCGACCTTCGCGGCGCAGTCGGAGACCCTGGACGCCCTTTCGAATGCGCGCCGCCTGCTGATCCAGGCGGTCGATCTCGAAGAGACGGACGTCCTCGACTACGAACTGACCCACAGCCAGCGGGCATCGGGCGAGTTCGATGCCGCGGCCAGGGATGCGCTGACCTACGGGACTCGACTGGCGGATCTGTCGAGCGATGACCCCCGGCTGGCCATCGTCGCCCAGGAGGTGTCGTCCCTGACCGCCTCGTGGCACGACGAATGGGCCGCGCCGCTCATGCGATCGCTTCGGGCCGGCAACCCGGTCCCGACCACCGGATCGCTCACCGCGGACGAGGGTGAACGCCGGTTCCAGATGGTCGAGAACGCCTTCTCCGACCTCGACCGGGCCATCGAGGCCAATCGGGTCGCGGTTGCAGCGGCCCAGGCGACAGACACCGACCGCATCGTCGCCGTCGTCGGCGCGGCCATCGCGATCGAGGCCGTCGGGATGCTGACCCTCGCGGTCTGGCTGCTACGGGTGGTGAGCGCTCCCTTGGCGCGATTGAGCCGGACCGCTGCCAGCCTCGTCCATGGCAACCCCGTCAGCTTCAGCGCGGAACGCGAGGACGAGATCGGAACGCTGGCCACGGTCCTCGAGCAGCTCCGCCTCGACCTCGAAGCCCCGCTGCCCAGGCATCAGACGGGCGTCCGCCTATCTGGTCGACGACGTGGAAGACGACCTGGCCGTGCGCTGCCCCGCGCACGACGTGGCCACCGGGGCCGCCGCCTGTGTCCCGATGATGGCCCTGGGCCAGGTCATGGGCGTGATCCATCTGGCACTCACCGATGCTCGCCAGGCGGAAGACGTCATGCCGGTCGCGACCCGCGTCGCCGAGCAGATCGCCGTGGCACTCGCCAATGCACGTCTGATGAAGACGCTCGAAGGCCTCGCGATGACCGACGCCATGACCGGCCTGCACAATGCCCGCTTCTTTGATTCGTTCCTCGACCAGCAGTTGACCGCGGCGGAACGTGACAGTCAACCAGTCGGCCTGATCATGCTCGACATCGATCACTTCAAGCAGTTCAACGACACGCACGGCCACCCCGCCGGCGACGAGGCGCTGCGCGCGTTCAGCCGCGCCGTGCGCTCGTCCGTCCGCGCCTCCGACGTCGTTGCCCGGTATGGCGGTGAGGAGTTCATGGTCGTTCTGCCCGGCTCGACCGAGGCCGACGCGCGGCGCGTGGCCGAGAAGATCCGGAGGAGCGTTGAGGAGATGGTCATCGAGATCGGCCCAGGCCGCTACGCACGGACCACCGTCTCCGCTGGCGTCGTCGGCACCGACACCCAGCACCTTGACCGCAAGGGCCTGGTCTCCATGGTTGATGCAGCGCTCTATCGAGCGAAGGAGAGCGGGCGCAATCGCGTGGTCAGTGCCTCGACCGGGGACCAGGAGCTGGAGGCGGCCGCGGGGCGGCGGCGAGGGCGAACCGGCGCCGGCCAACCGATCCCGATCTCGAGTCAGGCCGAGGGCCAGTCAGCCTGAATTCGGAGCCCGTTCAGCCGGCCGTCAGTGGCGGAAGTGGCGGACCCCGGTGAGGAGCATGGTCGCGCCGGCCTTGTCGGCCACGGCGATCGCATCGGCGTCGCGGATCGAGCCACCGGGCTGGACGAAGGCCCGGACCCCGGCCTCAAGGCAGACCTCCACCGCGTCGGGGAACGGATAGAACGCGTCCGACGCACACGAGGCGCCACGAAGGGCGCCCTCGCCCGCGTACGCGCGTGCCTTCTCGACCGCGCCGCGCGCCGCGTCGACGCGGGAGGTCTGGCCGGAGCCCATCCCGATCAGCCGGCCGTCCCTGACCAGCACGATCGCGTTCGAGCCGACCCCGCGGACGAGCCGCCACGCGAGGTCCAGGTCCGCGCGTTCGGCAGCCGTCGGCGAGCGGCTCGTGGCCACGGTCCACGTCGACGGGTCGTCGGGCGCGGTGTCGGGCGCGGTCACGAGTACGGCGCCACCGGCCGAACGGATCGACCCGCGCGGATCGGGTGGCGGACCCGGTTCGTCGCGGGCGAGCTCGGGGTCAACCAACAGTCGCAGGTTGGGCTTGCGCGCCAGGATCTCGCGGGCTGCATCGTCGAACGCGGGCGCGACGACGACCTCGAGGAAGATCGACGCGAGCGCCTCGGCCACCGGCGGGTCCACCGGCCGGGTCAGCGCGACGACCCCGCCGAACGCCGACACCGGGTCCCCGGCCATCGCCGCTTGCCAGGCCTCGAGCAGCGTCGCGCGTTCGGCAGCGCCGCATGGGTTGGTGTGCTTGACGATCACCACGGCCGGACCGCGCATGGCACGCCCGAGGGCGTCCACGGCCGACGCGTCCAGCACGTTGTTGTAGGACAGCGCCTTGCCCTGGAGCGGCGGCTCGCCGGTCGCGAACGGGCCGTCGGCCGGGCCGGTTCCCGGGCGCCGGTAGCGGGCCGCCGGCTGGTGCGGGTTCTCGCCGTACCGCAGCGAGTCGACCTTCTCGAGGGCGATCGTCAGGCTCGCCGGGTACGGGTCGGTCGCGCCGGGCAGGCCCGGCTCGTCGGGGAGGTCCAGGTCGGCGGGCAGTCGGTCCGGTAGCACCTGGGCGATGCGGGCGTCATACGCGGCGGTATGACGGAAGGCCTCCACGGCCAGCGTCGCCCGCAGCCCGTCCCCGGGGCGGCCGTCGCGTCCGATCTCGAACAGCACGTCGTCGTATCGCGCCGGCGAGGTCACGATCGCCACGCTGGCGTGGTTCTTGGCCGCCGCCCGGACCATGGACGGCCCGCCGATGTCGATCTCCTCGACGAGCTCGTCGAACCGGATTCCTGGTCGCTCCGCGGCGGCCGCGAACGGGTAGAGGTTGACCACGACCAGCTCGAACGGGGCGATCGCGGCGGCCAGCAGCTGGCGGCGATGGTCGGCCAGCCGGCGGTCGGCCAGGATCCCGCCGTGGACCCGCGGATGGAGCGTCTTGACCCGGCCGTCGAGCATCTCCGGAAAGCCGGTCACGTCGGCCACGTCGGTCACCGGCAGGCCGGCTTCACGCAACGCCCGGGCGGTGCCGCCCGTCGATACGAGCTCGAACCCGGCCCGCACCAGCCCGGCGGCGAACGCCGCCAGACCCGTCTTGTCGGAGACCGACAGCAGGGCCCGACGCGGCACCGGGATCGCTCCGTCCGCCCGGGCGAGATCGACTCCGACGCGGCGACCGTCCAGCCCGACCGCGATCGCGCCGGCCAGCAGCAGGGCCACGACGCGCGGCAGGAGACGGTGCTCGACCGCCCGGATCCGGGCGTGGAGCGTCTCGACGTCGTCGTCCGGCAGGACCGCCACGGCCTCCTGCGACACGATCGGCCCGCCGTCGAGATTCGCGTCGACCAGGTGGACCGTGCAGCCGGTGACGGTCACGCCGTGGGCCAGCGCGTCGGCGACCGCATGGGCGCCCGGGAACGCGGGGAGCAGCGAGGGGTGGGTGTTGAGGATCCGCCTTCCGAACCCGCCGAGCACCCTCGGGCCGACGATCCGCATGTACCCGGCGAGCACGACGACGTCGGGCGCGACGGCAGCGAGGGTCGCGGCGAGCGCCTCGTCATCGCCACCGGGGACCAGCGCGGTCTCGATCCCCTGCTCGGCCGCCCAGTCGAGCGCGGCGCAGGCACGGTCGGCGAACACGAGCACGATCTCGCCGCCGATCTCGCCCCGATCCGCGGACGCCGCGAGCGCCCGCAGGTTCGACCCCCCGCCCGAGACCCCGACCGCGATCCGGCCGGTCACGCCAGCGCCTCGAGCGGCGCCTCGACGTAGCGCGCGCCCCCGGCCCGATCCATCTCGACGACCTCGCCGATCAGCGACGCCTCGATGTCGTGGCCGCCGAAGGCGGCGATCGTCGCAGGGACCGCCTCGGGCCGCACGATCGCGATCATCCCGATCCCGCCGTTGAACGTGGCTCGTACCTCCTCGTCGTCCAGCCCACCGAGCGCGCCGATCAGCCGCATGACCGAGGGCATCGTCCAGCGGGCCGGGTCGACGCGCGCCCCCAGCCCGTCGGGAAGGGCGCGCGGGACGTTGCCCGGCAACCCGCCGCCGGTGATGTGGGC
>JACQEF010000054.1 GCA_016200745.1 Chloroflexota bacterium
TGCCTGGGCGTGGCGGTGGCGATGGTCGACCGGATCGGGCGCGGGGTGCGCGTCTGGAGCCGGGGCGCCATCGAGCTGACCGTCGACGGTGAAGGACGGAACGAGCTCGGCGAGGATCGCGACAACCGCTTCGTCCGCGGGCTGGAGGCGACCCTGCGCGCGGCCCGCGGTCCGCTCGCCGAGGGGATCGGCTGGCGGATTGCGATGCGCAACGAGATCCCACTGGCGCGGGGCCTGGGTTCGTCGGCGGCCGCCACCGTGGCGGGCGTCCTGGCCGGCAATGCCCTCGCCGGCGAGCCGTTGTCGACGGCCGAGCTGCTCGGGATCGCCACCGAGATCGAGGGCCACCCGGACAATGCGGCGGCAGCGCTGCTCGGCGGGTTCGTGGTCTCGGCGGTGAGGTCGGACGGTGTCGACGCCATCCGGTTCGACGCGCCGCGCGACCTCCGCGCGGTCCTGTTCATCCCCGAGCTGCGCCTCGGGACCGGCGCCATGCGTGCGGCGCTGCCTGCGACCGTCCCGCTCGCCGACGCGGTGTCCAATCTCGGGTCGGTCGCCCTCGGCGTGGCCGGACTGGCCACCGGTCGGTACGACCTGCTTCGCCGCTTGACAGTGGACCGGCTCCACGAGCCGTATCGCGCCACCGTCTATCCGCAGCTCCCGGCGATGGTCGAGGCCGCCCGGTCGGCCGGCGCGCTCGGGGCCTGCCTGTCGGGGGCGGGGTCGACGATCCTCGCCTTTGCCCGGATGAACCCCAGCGTCTCGTTCCACGCGGCGGCGCTCGCCTCGGCGTAGTCCGCGGCCTTCCGGTCGAAGAAGCTGTGCGGGGCGCCCGGGTAGGTGACCACGCGGTGGTCGACGTCCGCGGCCGTCAGTGCCCCGTCGAATGCGGCCACGGTCTCCGCCGGAATCCCCTGGTCGGCGCCGCCGTACAGGCCGAGGACGCTCCCGCGGATCTGGTCCGCGACCTCCGTGGGCGCGGGCGACCCGGTGGACTGGGTGCCGGCCGGCCACCCGTAGAAGCCGATCACCCCGGCGAACCCGAGCCCGAGCGTCGCGCTCAGATACGCCATTCGGCCGCCGAAGCAGAAGCCGATGCTGAACAGGGTCTGCGCCGGGCCGGCTGCGGCCGCGCGAAGGTGCTCGGTTCCGGCCCGGATGTCGGCCTCGAGCCACGGCCACCGGGTCTGGTCGACGTGCGGCCGGTACTCGAACGTGTCCGGACGCGGCTCCGCGCCGGCCGTCCGGCCGAAGTAGTCGATGGCCAGGGCGTTCACCCCGTGCTCGGCGAAGCGGAGCGCCAGCTCCTCGTAGTACGGGTGCAGGCCGCGGACGTCGGGCAGGACCAGGATCGCGGCACCGGTCGGCACGCTCGCATGCGCCTCGAACGCGGCGAACCGGTTGCCGTCACCGGCGGTGAGGACGAGTCGACGCGAATCGAGGGCGCCGCCGGCGATCGGGGCGATCGGCGGCCGGCTGTCGAGATCGAAGCACATGGCGGTCTCCGCGGGGACGAGGGACGACGGACGACGCGCGCATCGTAGCGCTCGCGACTTCCACCCTAGATGCACGTCGGATGCATCGATTCCCCCGGCAGGCGGCCGCGATGCATCCGAGGGTCATCACCCCGAGGCGGTCAGCGACGACCCGCACGGTAGAATGCCACGCGATGTCACTCCCCCTCGTCGTCCAGAAGTTCGGCGGCTCGTCGCTCGCGGACGCCGACCGCATCAGGCGGGTCGCACGACGGATCGCCCGAGAGCGCGCGGCCGGCAACGACCTCGTCGTGATCGTGTCGGCGATGGGCGACACCACCGACGAGCTGCTCGGGCTCGCGGCGGCCATCACCGACGATCCGGACGCGCGTGAGCTCGACGTCCTGCTCGCGACGGGCGAGCATCAGAGCGCGACGCTCGTTTCAATGGCGCTCCACGCGCTCGGGGTCGCGGCCATCAGCCTGACCGGTCCACAGGCCGGGATCACGACGGACGGTCGCTACGGCCGGGCGCGGATCGCCGGGATCGAGCCACGCCGGGTCCGGGCGGAGCTCGAGGCCGGCAAGGTCGTCATCGTCGCCGGCTTCCAGGGCCAGAGCGCCTCGGCGGTGGGCGACAGCGAGATCACGACGCTCGGCCGCGGCGGGAGCGACACGACCGCCGTGGCGCTCGCCGCCAGCCTCCAGGCGACCCGCTGCCAGATCTTCACCGACGTCCGCGGGATCTACACCGCCGATCCGCGCCTCGTGACGCGCGCCCGCCAGCTGCCCGTGATCAGCTACGAGGAGATGCTCGAGCTGGCGCACCAGGGGGCCCAGGTCATGCAGGTTCGGGCCGTCGAGCTCGGCTGGGTCAACAGCGTCGTCATCGAGGTCCTCAGCTCGTTCGAGGACGCCCCCGGCACGCTCATCAAGGAGGACCCCTTCGTGGAGCAGCGCAACAAGGTCCGCGGGCTCGCCCACGACCGGAACGTGGCCAAGGTGACCGTGGTCGCCGTGCCCGACCGGCCCGGCGTGGCGCGGGCGATCTTCGATCCGCTGGCGGAGGCCGGGATCAACGTCGACATGATCGTCCAGAACGTCGGCCACGGCGGCGAGACGGACCTGTCGTTCACGGTCCCGCGCGTCGAGCTGGCGTCGGCCAAGAAGACGCTCGATCCGCTCGTTCGCGAGCTCGGGGCACGTGAGCTGACCACGGACGCCTCGGTCGCCAAGGTGTCGATCGTGGGGGCCGGCCTCCACAACGCCCCGGGCTACGCCGCGCGCATGTTCGGCACCCTGGCCGACAAGGCCGTGAACATCGAGATGATCTCGACCTCCGAGGTCCGGATCACCTGCATGATCGCCGAGGCCGATCTCGAGATCGCGCTTCGCGCGCTCCACGATGCCTTCGAGCTCGAGCGACCCGAACCGATCGACGCCGCCGTCAGCGCCGCCGGCTAGCTGGCGAGCCAGCCGTTGCCTGCCATGACCGGGTTCCTCGCGCGCCAGGAGCGTTTCGACGTCGTCGGCTCGACCAACGACGTCGTCCGTGGCTGGTTGGCCGAGGGAACGCCCGAGGTCTGCCTGGCGGTGGCCGACGAGCAGACGGCGGGCCGCGGGCGCGCCGGCCGGTCCTGGGTCGCGCCGAGGGGCCGCGCGCTGCTGCTGTCGCTCGGCTTCCGCCCTGTCTGGCTCGCTCCAGAGCGCACCTGGCGGCTGGCCGCGATCG
>JACQEF010000055.1 GCA_016200745.1 Chloroflexota bacterium
GGCACGTCGTACCGCTCGCGGACAGTCCTCGTCGCTGAGATCGGGTCGCCGGCATAGCGATCCGCAACCATCCGGTCGAACGCGTGGACCGAGGCCTCCTGGTTGGAATACCGCCCCGCAACCCACGAGCTCGAGGTCGTCCCGCGCTGCTGGAGCTCGCAGACGTGCCAGTCCTGCCGGTTGGTGAGGTCCCAGAACGCGATCGCGTCCGATGGGTCGAAGCCCGGCATCGCGATCGTATCGGCGTCGAACAGCCAGTCGCAGACGACCTTCGTCCGGCCGGGTCCCTCGGGCACGAGGCGGTGGAGCAGCAGGTAGTCGGGGTGGATCGAGATGAAGGTCATCGGCCACAGGACGTAGTAGAAGATCCGTCGCTCGTCGACCGGCGTGATCCCACGCATCGGTGGGCGTCCCGCGCGCGAGCCGTGGCCGCCGTCGAGCGCCATCGTCTCGGCCTCGCCGACGAGCTCCATCCAGCCGCCCTGCCAGGCGCCGTGGGGCTCGAAGTCGCCCCCGAGGTCGTACGGGGTCAGCTTGTTGAGCTGCGGGTGGACGCCCGGGCAGTGGTAGCACTCCGAGTAGTTCTCGGCGATGAACTTCCAGTTCGCGCCGACCTCGTACTCGGTCCGCTTGGCCGATCGGAGCCGGCCGAACTCGAACCGGTCGAGATGCTCGACCAGGTCGCCAAGTTGATCGCGGAGTGACGGACCCTCGGCCGACAGGTTGACGAACACGAAACCCTGCCAGGAGTCGAGGCGAACCTCGGCCAGGCTGTACGCGTCGAGACTGAAGTCGTCGAGATCCTCGGTGTGCTTCGCTCGGACGAGCCTGCCCTCGAGGTCGTAGATCCAGGCGTGGTACGGGCACTGGAACCGGACGATCCGGCCGCACGGCTCCTCGACCACGGCCGTCCCGCGGTGGCGGCAGACGTTATGGAAGGCGTGCAACCGGTCGGAGCGATCGCGGACGATGACCAGGTTCTCGCCGTCGACCTCGGCCAGCACGTACGTCCCGGGATCGGGGATGTCCTCTTCGCGAGCGACCAGGACCCAGTCCCGGCGGAGGATCTCGCGCCGCTCCCAGTCGAAGATGGCCGCGTCGTGATAGGTCCGCTTGGGCAGGAGCGTGGCGGCGCGGTATTCGCGCCGGACGGCGGCCAGCTCGTCCGGGGTGAGCATGCTCGGTCCGGTCACGGCGACCTCGGTCACGGTTCGCCACCCGCGTCCCCGCCCCCGCCGATCCGCTCGCGTCGCCGGTTGTGCCGCCGGCCGGCGGTCCCCGGCCCGCTCACGAGCACCGGCTCGGGCGCGACCGGGATGTCCGGCAGGGTCGTCTGGTCGATCAGCCCCGAGCGGATGATCCGGCGGAGCTCGGCGTCGATCGCCGGATCGGTCTCGAGCTGGTGGTAGGCGCCCAGCCGGCGATCGACCTCGTCGATCGCCCGGCGGTAGGCGTCCTTCGCGCCCTGCTTCGTCCAGGCCTCGCGGTTGTCGCGATCGACCACCGGGCTCGGCAGGTAGAGCTCCTCGGGCCAGTGCCGGGTCGTGTGTTCGGCCATGATCAGGTGCTGATCGGCCATCAGGTGCTGGATGAGGCCGTCGATCGGCAGGTCGTCGAGCGGCTGGACCTCGCGGACGAAGCGGAGCGCCTGGCCGCACATCTCGTCGTCGAAGACGAGCTTGGGCAGGCTGAACACGAGCAGGAAGTCCAGCATCCCCGGGCCCGACACCGAATTGACCCCCGCGAGCGCCGCGATCAGGGCGCTCCCGAAGGTCTCGGCGCCGGCCTGCGCGTCGAGGATCGGGCCGTCCGACAGCGCCATGTACGACTGGGTCGGCAGCCCGAGGGACTTCCCGACCGCGACGTACGCGGCATCGAGCTGGAGGGCCTCGATGGCCGACATCGGCGAGCTGGCGATCTTCATGTGGAACGTCGCCGGCGCCCCGCCGAACAGGACCGGAGCGCCCGGCCGGATGACCTGGGCCATCGTGATCCCGGCCAGCACGTCGACGGTGTGGAAGACGGTCGCCCCGACCGTGGTGACCGGCGCGATCAGGCCCATCAGCGTGACCGGCACGATCTCGACCGCCACGCCCGCCTCGACGCAGTCGATGAGGTTCTGACAGGAGTCCTCGCTGTACCGGAAGTTGCCGGTCGCCGTGATCGTGAAGATCGACATCGGACGGGCGATCAGGTCGGCCCGGTCGTGCCGGAAGAGCTGCATCATCTCGACCATGCGCGGGACGCCGTGCTCGGTGAACGCGCCGGACACGACCGGCTTGTTCGAGTTGGTCAGGGTCATGTACAGGCGCCAGGCGTCGGAGACCTGGGCCTCGATGTCGGCGTTGGTCGAGAAGGCCGTGGCCAGGTACGGGATGTTGGCGAGGCCATCGCCGAGCCGGACGTACTCGACGAAGTCGGTCGAGTTGGCGAGGCGGGTCTCGCCGGTCCGGTGGTCGAGCACCTTGAGGCCGGACGAGCCAGGCACGAAATGGACCCGGTCGCCGCCGATGTCGGCGTGCGGGTTGCCGGCGCGGTCGTACAGGACGAACGAGCTCGGCGCGTCGGCGATCGCCTGGTCCACGACGTCCCGCGGGAAGCGCACGCGCTGGCCCGAATGATCGAGCGGCAAGCCGTGGTCGAGGAGCCGCCGGCGCATCTCGGGCCCGCGGATCTCCATGCCGACCTCGGCGAGGACCCGCTTGGCCTCGTCGACGATCCGGGTGGTGAGCTCCTCGCTCAGGATCTGCAGGCTGGGACGCATCCATTCTCCTCGGGGCCGACCGCGGGTCGATGGTCCGGCATGGGATTCCCAATGCCTCCCGCGTTCCGCCTGATGCGCCCGGCGTTCCGTCGGACAGGAACGAAGCGGGTCCCGTGCGCCGGCCCAGAAATGGGTGACGCCCGAAGGCGGATGTCTCCGCCATCGGGCATCAGGCCGAATCCCCCGGAATGAGGCCACGTGGAACCGTACCAAAGTCCTGGGTCGGGCGCAAGGCGGTCGCCATCAGTACGTGGTGCCGGCCGGCACCGCTGGGTGCGCCGGCGGGCATCCCCGCCTCGGGTCAGTCCAGGGTCACCCGCTCGTGCCAGTGCGGGACGTGCGTCGCGAAGCCCAGGTTGCGGACCTTCGGCTCCATCGCGATCTGGGCCTCCGGATCCCCGTGGACGAGGAAGACGCGGCGCGGGTAGCCCGGGTCGCCGGGCCGCTTGCCGGCGATGAACGCGCCGAGCCAGTCGAGGAGCTCGCTCTCGTCGGCATGCGCCGAAAAGCCGCTGATCGAGCGGACCTGGCAACGGACCCGGCGGACCTGGCCGTCGAGCTTGACCTCGCGAGCCCCTGCCTGGAGGTGCGCGCCGAGCGTTCCCTCGCCCTGGTAGCCGACGAACAGGATCGTGGCCCTGGGGTCGTCGATCAGGTTGCGCAGGTGGCCGACGACCCGGCCGCCGGTCAGCATCCCGTTGGAGGCGACGATCATGTACGGCCGCGGCGCCCTGGCGATCGCCTCCGACTGCCTGACGTCGTTGACGACGATCTGCTTCGGGTAGTCGA
>JACQEF010000056.1 GCA_016200745.1 Chloroflexota bacterium
ATCAGAATATTTCGCGTGGCGCGCTCCCACAACGTGAACTTCCGCCAGTGCAATTTTTCGCCGAGGTGCCAGCCGTGGTCGCTCCACAAGACCACGATGGTGTTCTTGGCATTAGGTCCCGTTTCGAGCGAATGCAGCACGCGCTCGAATGCGGGTCCAAGCTCGTTGTTGGAAAGCTGTCGCATCGGCTGGTGGGGCCACAGGCTGCCGTCGTAGCGCTCGATCCCGAGGTTCACGAGATAGACGGCCAGCAGGGCGGGGCGCTTCTTCTCGAGCGTTGTAACCGGCGTGTGCAGCCGCGGCACGAGGTCCGCGATCGCCGCCGTGACCTGCGCCACGGTCGCCTCGTCGAGGCCGATCTCGAGGACCAGTCGGACGCCCAGGAGTCGTCGCCTCAGGTCCCGCTCCAGCAGCTGATAGTTGGCGTCGTCCACCCCTGCCCCGCTCGAGCCGGTCGCTTGCTGCCGTTGACTCTAGTGGCTGAGCGTGTCAGCTCGGGTGACACATCCGCCGCTCGTGGGTCCCGGTCTCGCGGATATCCTGCCGAGGGATCGCGCACACGACGGCGGGGACTGACATGGCGAGGATGTTTCCAGAACGACTCACCGGCGATCAGCCGGCCTCGGAACGCCGCGTCCATGAAGCGCTCCGGCTCGGGCTCGACGACACCTTTGTGGTCTTCCACTCGGTGAGCTGGCACGGACGAAACCGCAAGCCCGACGGCGAGGTCGACTTCCTCGTTGCCCACGCGGACCTTGGCCTGCTGGTGATCGAGGTCAAGGGCGGCCAGATCGGCATCGATCCGAGACGTGGCACGTGGCTGTCCAAGGATGCCCAAGGCGAGATCAACGACATCAAGGACCCCTACGACCAGGCGCTCACCGCGAAGCACACGCTAATCAAGGAGATTGCGGACGACCGGCGGTGGCAGTCCGGCCGCGATGTCCTGATGGGCTACGCCGTGGCTTTCACCGACACGGTCGTTGGCGACGATCGTCTTCCCAGGGCAAAGCCGGAGATCACGTTCGACAGGCGCGACCTTCCGCGCCTTGGGGAGCGGATCGTCGAATGCCTCACGTACTGGAAGGAAGTCGACAACCGGCGTAGTCCCGGCGCCAACGGCATCAACAGCCTCGTCGAGATGTATGGCGCGCCCCGCCTGTACAGGGTGCCGCTCTCCCAGCTGCTCGAGGAGGACGAGCGCAAGATCATCGAGCTGACGAACCAGCAGTACGGCCTGCTCGGTTTGCTCGGGCGGCGCCGGCGTGTCGCGATTGCCGGATGCGCGGGATCGGGCAAGACGCTCATCGCGTTCGAGAAGGCGCGTCGACTCGCCCTCAGCGGTCGCGACGTGCTGTTCACGTGCTTCAACCGCAGCTTGGCCGGCTACCTGCGCGAAACCATGGACGTGCCGCAGGGTCTCGAGATCCAGCACTACCACGCGTATTGCTCCGACCTCGTCCGCAGCGCAGGGCTAACCCCGCCAGCGGAGATCGCGCCGGGGACCGGGGAGCATGCGACATGGCTCGCGGCGACGGCGGCGGAAGTGGTGGCAACAACCGGCGGCTCGCTCGACGCGGTGATCGTTGACGAGGGGCAGGACTTCGAGCCGGGCTGGTTCGAGACGCTGCAAGCCGCCCTGACCGAGGGGGCTGAGGGCCTCTTCTACGTCTTCTACGACGACAACCAGCGCCTCTACTCACAGGCGAGCATCCCGGCGTGGTTCGGCGAGCCATACGAGCTCACGGTGAACTGTCGGAACACGGAGCGTATCGGGAAACTGGTGAAGGGCCTGTACCAGGGCGGCGAGATGACGCTTAGCAGCGTGCAGGGCCGAGAAGTCGTCTACGGCACCTATGGCGACGACGGCCCGAGCCAAGCGGTGCCGCGCCTCAACGACATGCTCCGCAACCTCCGCAAGGCAGGGGCCCGACCCGAGGACATCGTCGTCCTTGGCCCTCGCCGGGACGGCCCGATCTGGCAGCGCCGCGACTACGAGGAGTGGCGCCTGTACTCGCGATCCGAGGAAGACGGGAATGTCTTCTACGACACCATCCACAGCTTCAAGGGCCAGGACAGTCGCGTCGTCATCCTCGTTGAGCTCGAGCTCGCCGGGAAAGCCGTGGCGGACGATCCGGCGAAGTTCGATGAGCTGCTCTACGTGGGCTGCTCGCGGGCCACCACCCAACTCGTGGTCATCGGTCCGACAAACCTGGTGAACCGTCTCAAGGGGTTCGCCGGCAAGGTCTCGTCGTGAACCCGCTCCGTGCGAGCGAACGGATCGAGAAGTCCTACCGCCGCTACCTTGCGACGACGTTCAGCCCGAGCGAGCCCTGGCTTCGGGAGGCCTACCAGCAGGCGCTCGCACGGGAGTTCCAGCTGACGCGCGGGCCCTACCTACAGGCTGCGGCCCCATACGCCCGCGGCCGGACGGTCCGCGAGCTCGTCGAGGCCGGCGTGCTGAACTCCGCCTTCCTGAGGCTTGAGGGAAGCGACGCGCTTCCCCTTGATCGTCCGCTGCACCTCCACCAGGAGGCGGCCATTGTCAAGGCGGTCAGCAGTCGCCGGAACCTGATCGTGGCAACGGGCACAGGATCGGGGAAGACCGAGTGCTTCCTAATCCCGGTCCTCGATGGGCTCTTCCGGGAGATCGATGCCGGCACCGTGGGCCAGGCTGGCGTGCGCGCTCTCCTGCTCTACCCCATGAACGCGCTGGCGAACGACCAGCTGCGTCGGCTCCGCCGGTTGCTGGCACCGTTCCCGGAGGTCACGTTCGGTCGGTACGTGGGCGATACGAAGGCCGATCCAAAGGAAGCGCTTGACGCCTTCCGGCAGCGGTTTCCACGTGAACCCAAGCTGCGTCACGAGCTCCTCTCGCGCCAGGAAATGCAGGAGCAGCCACCGTCGATCCTGCTCACGAACTTCGCGATGCTCGAGTACCTCCTGCTCCGGCCTCGTGACAGCGCCCTGTTCGACGGCGAGACGGGCCGTTACTGGCGCGCGGTCGCCCTGGACGAAGCACATGTCTACGACGGCGCCGCCGGAGCCGAGATTGCGATGCTGCTTCGGCGCGTCCGGGACCGGGTGGTGGGCTCGGAACGCGGGCGACTCCAGTGCTTTGCGACGAGCGCAACCTTGGGACGTGGCCGCGAGGACTTTCCTGACCTCCTCAAATACGCCCGCGCGCTCTTCGACGAATCGTTCGACTGGCAAGACGAGGACCCTGAGTGCCAGGACATCGTGACGGCGACACGCCGCCGTCTTGCTCGGTCAGATGCGTCGTACACGATCCCGCTCCCGGCGTACACGGAGATCAACGAGGCCAGAACGGCCGCCACCCTGACGCCAGCCACCTTGGCTGACCTCCTGGCTCGCCATGGCGTGGCCGCCGCGCAACCCGTCGACGGCGGTGTCGACGCAGCCCTCGCGGAGGTCCTCGCACGCGATGCCAACGTGGTGGCGGTGCAGCAGCGGCTGGAGGCGGGCTCGCAGGAGTTCCACGAGATCGCGGATGCCGTCCTTGGGCCGAACCACGCTGCCGATCTCGTTGAGCTGGTCGACGCGGCAGTCGCGGGCCGTCATGGCGAGGACGACGCTCCGGTCCTGCCGGCCCGCTACCACTTCTTGCTGCGGTCGCTCGAGGGTGCCTTCGTCTGCTTCGCGTCCGAGCACCCTGATGCGAGTCCCCGGTTCCTGCTGACACGCCACGAGAGCTGTCCCGCCTGCCTCGCCCAGGGCCGCAAGGCGATGATGTTCGAGCTTGGGACCTGCCGTCGGTGCGGCGCGGAGTACATCCTGGGCTCGCAACGGCTCGACCAGCTCGTCCAGGCGCCCCCGTACGGGAAGCTCACCTACCTCCTCCTCAGCAAGCCTGCGTCGGCTGCCGACGAGGATGAGTCGGACGAAGAAGAGGCCAGTGGCGATGACGGCCTCGCGCCGACCGATCGGTATGTGTGCCCCGCGTGCGGCCACCTGTCAGCCGAAGCCAGCGTGCCGTGCCCGTGCGGCAGCCGCGACGTTCCGATCCGCACCGTGGTCGCGAAGCCGAAGCAAGAAGACGCCCCGCTTCGGCGGTGCGCGGCATGCTCGGCACGGAGCACCGGCGAGATCGTTGGGCGCTTTCTTGCCGGAGCCGATGCACCGGTCTCGGTCATCGCCTCGGGGGTCTACCAAGAACTGCCAGCATCCTCGGAGGCGTCAACACGCGACCTCATCGGCGAGGGTCGCAAGATGCTCGTGTTCGCCGATTCCCGACAGGACGCCGCCTTCTTCGCCCCGTATCTAGAACGGACACATCGACGCGCAACCCAGCGCTCGCTCATTCTCAGCCAAGTTCTGCGCCTGGCCCGCGAAGAACCGCCGCGCTTCGAGGACCTCGTGGTGTCGGTGCGCAAGCGAGCCGAGGAGTCGCTGGTCATCGACCCAGAGGGGAGTCGGCAGGGCAATCTCGCGGAAGTCCGGACCGCCCTGCTGCTGGAACTCCTTGCAGCCGACCGACGCCAGAGCCTCGAGGGCACCGGCCTCCTCGAGATCGCTCTCGTGTTCCCGCGCCAGTTCCGCGCACCGCGCGCGCTCCTTGATCTCGGTCTCACCGAGCGGGAAGCCGAAGACCTGCTGAGGATGCTCCTCGACACGATCCGGCAAGGCGCCGCCCTGACGACGCCCGAGGGCGTCGATATTCAGGACGATGCCTTCGCGCCGCGGAACCGCGAGTACGGTGTTCGGCTAGCTGGATCCAAGGGAGACGTGATCGCGTGGCTCCCTGGGAGTGGCTCCAACCGGCGGCTGGACATCGTCGCGAAGGTGCTCACCAAGGTCGGGGCGACCGCAGATCCGACGGAGGTGCTGGGGGCCGCATGGGACTACGTGTCGGACCCCAACGGTATCTGGGCCTCGGTACTCGTGGGGTACTCCGACCGGCGGCATGGGCCGCTCTGGCGGCTCAGCCACGAACGGTTCGAGTTCATGCCGCTCGCAGATGACCACCTTCCCGGCCGCTGTGCCAGGTGCCGACAGCTCTGGTGGCGAACGGTACGTGGCGTCTGCCAGACGTACGGATGCGACGGGATCGTTGATCCGATCGCCAACGTGGAGGAGTTGCTGAGCAACCACTATGCGGCCCTCTACCGCGACACAGTTCCGGTCGGCATGGCGGTCCAGGAGCACACCGCCCAGTGGACACAGGAGGAAGGCGGGGCGATCCAGGACAAGTTCATGCGTGGCGACATCAACGTGCTGAGCTGTTCGACGACGTTCGAGCTCGGCGTCGACGTCGGCGAGGTGGAGTCGGTCCTGCTACGCAACGTCCCGCCGTCGCCAGCCAACTACGTGCAGCGAGCGGGACGTGCCGGCCGGCGACTCAGCTCCGCCGCACTCGTGGTGACGTACGCGCAGCGGCGGAACCACGACCTCGCCTACTTCGCCGATCCGCGCCGGATGATTGACGGCGTCATCGCTCCGCCGCGCATCCGCGTGGACAACCCAACGATCGTTCGTCGCCACGTGCACGCCGTCGCATTCGCGGCATTCGAGCGCGAGGTGACCGAGCATCGCAACGTCGGCGAGTTCTTCGAGTCCGTCGAAGGCGCGCCACCCGCGAGCGAGGCCTTCGTGGAGTGGCTGCACGCTAAGCCTGCGGCGGTCGGCAATGCGGTCCTGCGGGTCGTGCCGCCCGAGACGGCTGAAGCCCTGGGGCTGACCACTTGGGACTGGGTCGACGCGCTCGTTGAGCAGAGCGACGAGGATCCGACTCGCGGGTGGCTTCGTCGGGCCAGTGACGAGGTCCACGCCAACATCGAGGAGCTCGAGGCGCGCATCAAGGAGGCGGCCGACGAACGGCGGTTTGGCGGAGCCGGACAGCTGGATCGACAGCTGGCCACCCTGCGGAGAACGCAGCTGCTGTCCTTCCTCGCCCGCAAGAACGTGCTGCCCAAGTACGGGTTCCCGGTCGACGTCGTGCCCCTCGACCTCGGGCGGACTGGCGACGAGAACGCCAACAAGCTCGAGCTGGATCGAGATCTGGCCGTGGCCATTACGGAATACGCACCCGGCTCGGAGATCGTCGCGGCCAAGACCTTGTGGCGAAGCGATGGCCTCCGCGTCCAGCCCGGTCTGGCGTGGCCGCGCCGTGAATGGGCCGCATGCAAGGTGTGCGGGGCGGTCCGACAGGGCCTCACCCGGCCGCCGGAATGCGCGGTCTGCGGATCCTCCGAGGTCGACGGCCGCCTGTCAGGCGACGTGATCATCCCGGTCTTCGGCTTCGTTGGCAGCAATAGCGGGAAGCGGCCAGGAGATGCGAGGCCGGGTCGTGGGTTCTCCTCCCAGTCGTACTTCAGCGAGTACCGGGATTCGGCTCCGGACCTGGAGCTGGTCGAGGACCTCTCCCGTGGCGGCGTGCTCACCCACCGTCGATCGAGCCGGCAGGGTCAGATCACCGTCATCAACCGGGGTCCGGGCAATCGCGGGTATCAGGTCTGCGATCGATGCGGATACGCGGCGCCGGCCCCCATTCCGGTCGCCACAGGCGGGCGCAAGCGAGACGCGGGCCATCGCGACGTTCGGCGGCCCGGCAAGAAGGACTGCACGAACTGGCTCAAGACCTCGTTCCTTGGCCACGAGTACCTGACCGACGTGGTTGAGATCAGGACCTCACGTCCAATGACCGACCGCGAGGCGCGGAGCACCCTTTACGCACTCCTCGAGGGCGCGGCGCGGTTGTCGGTCAAGCGCGATGAGCTCGACGGCACGCTCTACACGTACGGTGTCGGCGCGCCGAGCGCCTTCGTGATCTTCGATACGGTCCCGGGCGGTGCTGGCCATGCGCAGCGGGTCGGGCGCGAGATCGCCGATGTCGCGCGGGCCGCCCTCGAGCGGGTCGAGCAGTGCGAATGTGGCCCCGAGACGTCCTGCTATCAGTGCCTCCGCTCCTATGGAAACCAGATCTGGCACGAGGAGCTCTCGCGGGGCGCCGCGACGGCTGTGCTCCGCGACATCCTGGGTCTGGCCCGTGGGTGATTGCTGACCTGCAAGTCTCTTGAGGTCCCGGGCGCGCTCTTCGAAGCCGGCCCTCGCGAACAAGCCCAGTCCCGGAGCGTCTTGATCACGTCCTCTGCGACCGCGCGCGCGTCATGCGTTGCCCGGGCCGCCGTCGAGCAGGGCCTGTGCCCGCTGCGCGATGGCGAGCAGCGTTCCGCGCTCGTACGCCCCGGCGATCTCACCGTCGCTGAATCGCTCGCCCCGGAGGATCGTCGTCACGAGGTAGATCAGGTCGTCATGCGTGGCGTCGGCGATCGCCGTTGGGTCCGCGATCAGATGCTGTGCCTCGGGCGTCCCGGCCCAGCGCATCCAGTCGACCGGCCGGACGAGCCTCGTCGCGTACATATCGTCAACGAAGCGATCGACCTCGGGCTGGTACTCATACCAGGGCATCTGAATGACGCCCGCGGCGTCTGCCTGGCCACCCTGCCAGCGCCCGATCGGACCGTGCGGCTCAAACGTATCGGCGTAGCCGGCGAGTACCCGGAGGCTCGTCTTGGGGATCCTCACTGAAGATGGGCCTGCCCTACCCGTTCGCGGCGGCGACGGGTGTCTCGACCGTCTCGACCTCGTCGATCTCCTCATCCTCGGCGGTCACGCCCTCCTCCGCCGCCACCGGGTCGACGTGCCAGCGCTGGCGCGCCCACGCAAGGAGCTCTGTGCGACGTTGGGCGATCGCGTCGGGTGTCCACTCCGGGGTGGCCGCGAGAGCCCGCTCCTGGAACAGGATCGAGTTGGCGTAGCACGGGAGGAGATCACCGCTGGGCCTCGTCTCGCCCGTCGTGCCGCGCTTCCGGTCGAAGGCGTGGTTGAGATAGGACGAGTTGTCTTCGGTCAGCACGAGGTTGCCGAGGTCGTGGGTGAGCTGCTCGCGCTGCTCCGGCGAGAACCGCGATAGCCAATACGGGTCGGTCGGCGTCTGCGGGAGGATGTGCTCGATCGTCCTGGCGAGGTCGCGCTGCTCGACCTTCTCCCAGCTGAGCAGGACGGCCTTCTTCCCGGCCAGCCGCTCCTCCCATTCGTACAGGAGGTACTTGAGGCCACCCCACGGATACCAGCGGCGTTCCCGCGTGTCGGACAGCGCGGCCGCGAATTCCTTGTCCGGGCTGTAGTAGCTGATCAGCTCGCGAACCCGACGTGCCGCCGACGCCTGGTCGCGCTTCTCCGCGTACACCTCGTAGGCAAGGCGGAAGAAGCTCGACTGCCCCGAGTTGGCGTACTTGCCGAGCAGCCGGTACACGCGAAACGAGAACACCTCGCAGAGGCCGACCATCTCTTCGTAGTGCGCGGCGTCGTCTGGATAGCGCAGGCGCGTCGCCATGAGCAGCGGCAGGAACGTCGCGGTGGCGCCGACGCGCAGGAGCCGGCGGCTCGCCCGCTCGACCCGCAGGCGCTCCGCCTCGTCGTGCGTCAGCGGCGCCGCGAAGCCTCCGACCGGGCTGAGGATCTCGCTGTAGACACGCGCGGCGCGGCCGAGGGAAGCGACGTAGGTGAGCGCGTCGGCGAGCAGATCGCCGTGCCGCCCCTCGTAGCCCCGAAGACTGAGCAGGCGCTTGACCGAAGCCGTGCCCTCCCACGATCGCCGGTCCGGGTCGTACGCCATCAGCCAGTGCGCGCGCAGCAACTGGTCCTCGTACCGCGAGTCGGAGAGCCCCGCCGCCATCAGGCGCGCGAACACGCCAGCCCACGTCGTGTTCACCGTGTCGCCCAGCGTCTGCGGGGGCAGGTCGAGCTTCGACGCCAGGTACAGCAGGTAGTTCTTGGCCTTCTCGAGCTCGGTGAGCTGCTTTCCCCGGTCGTTCATCACCTCGAAGATGACCCCGA
>JACQEF010000037.1 GCA_016200745.1 Chloroflexota bacterium
AGGTCGCGGGCCTGTCGCTCGACGAGATCGTGGCCGGGCTCGAGGCCGGCTGGTCCGCGCCGCACCGGGTGCAGGTCGTCCGGGCCGGCGGCGTGACCGTCGTCGACGACACGTACAACGCCTCGCCACGGTCGGTGGTCGCGGCGCTGGACCTGCTGGCCGGGTTGCCCGGGCGGCGCGGGGCGGTCCTCGGCGAGATGCTCGAGCTGGGCGACGTGAGCGACGAGGGGCACCACGTGGTCGGCGAGGCCGCCGCGCGGACCGTCGACTGGCTCGTGGTCGTCGGCCAGGGGGCCGCCGGGATCGCCCGGGGCGCCCTCGCCGCGGGGATGGACCCGGAGCACGTCACGCTGGTGCCGGACGTGGACGCCGCGCGCGAGCACCTGGTCCCGCGACTGCGCGACGGCGACGTCGTGCTGGTCAAGGCGTCGCGCGGGATCGAGCTCGACCGGCTCGTGGACGGCCTGGTTGCCTCGGCCGATGGGCGGTCGGGCCGATGACCGAGCTGATCCAGGGTCTGCTGCTCGCCTTCGCCATCGTCGTGATCCTGATGGCGCCGTACATCCGGCTCCTGCACGCAGTGGGGTTCGGGAAACGGATCCGGCGCGAGGGACCCGAGAGCCACTACATCAAGGAGGGAACGCCGACGATGGGCGGCCTCCTCATCGTGGTGGTCGTCCTCGGGATCTACCTCTTCTTCCGCGGGAGTCCCGACGCGTCGACGTTCGCGCCGATCGCCGCGCTCGCCACGGTCGGGCTGCTGGGCGCCTTCGACGACTACCTGAACGCGCGGACCGGCGAGGGGATCCGGGCCCGCCAGAAGCTGATCTGGCTGACCGTGGTCGCCTTCGTGGCGGCGTGGCAGATCCAGAACACCTACGACATCACGGCGATCGCCGTGCCGTTCGTCGGCGCGGTCGCGATCGATCCGCGGGTCTATGTCCTGTTCGGCGCGTTCGCCATCATCGCCGCGGCCAACGGCGTCAACATCACCGATGGCCTCGACGGGTTGTCCGGCGGGACGGTCGCGATCGCCTTCGTGGCCTACCTCCTGATCGCCCTGCTCAACGAGCCGGCCCAGCCGAACCTCGCCCTGCTGTGCGCCCTCATCATCGGCGCCCTCCTCGGCTTCCTCTGGTTCAACGTTCACCCGGCCCAGATCTTCATCGGCGATTCCGGCGCGCTGTCACTGGGGGCGACGCTGGCGGTCATCGCGCTGATCACCGGCCAGATCCTGGTCCTGCCGCTGATCGGCATCATCTTCGTGATCGAGACCTCGTCGGTCATCCTCCAGATCGGCTGGTTCCGGATCAGCGGCGGTCGGCGGCTCTTCCGGATGAGCCCGATCCACCACCACTTCGAGCTCGGCGGGTGGGACGAGGAGAAGATCACGATCCGCTTCTGGATCGTGGGGATCCTCGCGGCGATGCTCGGGGTCACGCTCTTCCTCGCCTCGCTGGACCGGCTGTGAGGCTCGACGTGAACCCGTCCGCCGGCCCGCTCGACCTCGACGCGCTGGACCAGGCCGCGATCCGAGCCGGCGCGCTCAGGGGCCGATCGGTGACGGTCCTGGGCCTTGCCCGCAGCGGGATCGCCCTGGCCCGCTTCCTGGCCGATGCCGGGGCCCGGGTGACGGTCTACGACGGTCGGACCGCGGAGGAGCTGGGCGAGGCGATCGGCGCGCTCGGCGACCGGGACGTGCGGTTGCGGCTCGGCCCCTCGATCGAGCCGGCCTCGAGCTGGACCGGCGCCGAGCTGGTGGCCACGTCACCGTCGATCAACCCCGACTACCCGACGACCGAGCCCCGGCTGCGGACCGCGCTGCTGGGGCTCCGTTCGGCCGGGGCGGCCGGGGATCGGGCGGCCCCGCCGCTCGTCTCCGAGGCCGACCTCTTCCTCCGGCTCTGCCCGGCGCCGACCGTCGGCGTGACCGGCACCAAGGGCAAGACCACGACCGCCTCGCTGGCCGCCGCCATCCTGGCAGCCGACCCGACTCACCCGGCAGTCCTCGGCGGCAACATCGGGATCCCGCTGGTGGAGCGGCTGCCCGAGCTGACACCCGCGCACCGGGTGGTCATCGAGCTGTCGGAGCTCCAGCTGCCGACGCTGTCGCGTGGCACCACCGTCGCGGTCTATACCAACGTGAGCTCGGACCACCTCGACCGTCACGGGTCGCTGGAGGCCTACCGGCGGGTCAAGCGGCGGCTGGCCGAGCTCGTGGACTCGGACGGGGCGCTGGTGCTCAACGCCGAGGACCCGGTGGTCACCGCCTACGCGGGGTTGGGGGCGGTGCCGTCCCTGCTCTATCGCCGCGACCGCCCGATGCCCGGCGGCCTCGGGGTCGTCGACGGCTGGATCGTGGCGGCAGGTGTCGAGCGGCTGCCGCTCGTCGGCGGCGGCCCGGCCACGACCGGCCCCGGTGGCCGCATCCTCCCGGTCGGGGAGCTCGCCATCCCCGGCGCGCACAACGTCTCGAACACGCTGGCCGCGGTCGCGGTTGGCCTCCTGTTCGGGCTCGCGCCGGACGCGATCCGCGAAGCGGCGGCATCGTTCACAGGGGTCGAGCACCGCCTCGAGCCGGTTGCGCTCGTCGACGGCGTCCGGTTCGTCAACGACTCGCAAGGGACCCAGCCGGACGCGGTGATCGCCGCGCTCCGGGCGTTCAACGCGCCGATCGTGCTGATCGCCGGCGGCCGCGAC
>JACQEF010000038.1 GCA_016200745.1 Chloroflexota bacterium
CGAGCAGAACGAGGTAGATGTCGGCGGTTGGGCCGGGGAGAATCGCGGGCGTTGCGATCGCCTGTGCGGAAGTCGCGAAGAGACTCAGCGCGGGCGCTGCCGCCACGTCGAGCCCAGGCCCGTCGATACGCACCTCCGCCTCGACGATCGATCGGTCGACTCTGGATTCGCGGGAGATACCTGTCAGTTGGACGCGGTACCCGCCGAGGTCGAGCATCTGGCCGTCACGCAGGGTCGCCGACGCCTCCTGCCGCCCCGCCGCCGCGGCGACGATGACGAGCGCGACGAGTGCGATGCCAGCGTGGCTGAGCATCGCACCGACGTGCCTGGGTGGCCACCCGAGCCTTGCCTCGCGACGCCTTCCACGAGCGCCCCGGGCTCGTAGGCGGCGAGCCAGCTCGATCACATGGCTCACCGACTGGACGAACGCGAACCCGCCGATCGCCAACCCGAGGATCAATTCAGGACGGCTGCCGACCATGAGATCGCCGAGCGCAAGGAGCGCACCCGCCACCGCACCCGGAACGAGCCGGCGGCGCGACGCCCGTGTCCAGCTGCCCCACGGCAGCGACGGCCCGACGCCCACGAGCACGAGCAACCCGAGACCGATCGGCCCGATCACCCGTTCGAAATACGGCGCACCCACGCTCACCTGACGACCCGTCGCCGCCTCGACGAAGGGCGGAAAGAGCGTCCCGACCAGGACCGTTGCGGCCACGGCAACGAAGAGGAGGTTGTTCACGAGAAACGCCACTCCCCGCGCCCCCAGCACTCCTCCCGGCGGGCCGCTCGGAAGCCGCCAGACGGCCAGCAGGACCGACGCCGACACGACCCCGCCGACGAGTGCCAGGAACAACGGTCCGATCGGGCTGTTCGTGAAGGCGTGGACCGACGAGAGGACCCCGCTCCGGGTGATGAGCGTCGCCATGAGCGTCAGCGAGAACGAGGCGACCACGAGGGCCACGTTCCACGCGGCCAGGGAGCCTCGGCGCGCCTGGACCATTGCTGAGTGAAGGAATGCCGTGGCGGTCAACCATGGCAGGAGGGCGACGTTCTCGACCGGGTCCCAGGCCCAGTAGCCGCCCCAACCGAGCACCGCGTATGACCACCACGCCCCGAGGACGAGCCCCGCGCTCAGCGCGACCCATGAGCCGAGCGTCCAGCTCCGCGTGGCGGCCAGCCACACGCGATCGAGTTCGCCACGAACGAGTGCCGAGACGGTCAGCGCGAACGGGATTGCCAGGCCGACGAGGCCGAGGTAGAGCAGCGGCGGATGGACAGCCATCAAGGGGTGGTTCTGCAGGAGCGGATTTGGCCCCGGGCCATCCGCGGGAACCGGTGAGACGCGTCCCCAGGGGTTGCCAGGCCCAACGACGACGGCCAGGAAGAACACCAGCAGGCCGAACAGAACGGCCAGGGCAGGCGGGAGCCGCTGCTCGTCGCGCGCAGCCGTCCGGAGGACGAGCAGCCCGGTCAGGGTGGCAAGGAGTCCTGCCCAGAACAGGATCGAGCCCTCGAGCGCTCCCCACAGCGAGGCGATCGTGTACAGGATCGGCGTTTCCCGGCTGCCGACCTGGGCCACGTACGCGACGGAGAAGTCGTGGCTGACGAGCGCGGCGACCATGACCACGTTCGCGCCGAGCACGAGCGCGGCCGTTGTCAGGGAGCACCGCCGAAGGATCGGATCAAACCGGCCCGATCGAACGGACCGGACCGCGGCGATGAGTCCGACGAACGCCAGACCCAGCGCAGCGACGCTGGCCGTGAACCCCAGGACCCCGATCATCCGCCGCCCCGGATCTGCTGAAGGATGTCCGGCGGGATCGTCTCGCCGGGCTTGAGGGGCTGGTAGACCGCGGAGTGCTTGATCAGGACTTCGTCTGCCGAGAAAGCGCCGGGCGCTGTCGATCGTCCGACGAGGACCACTCCGACGCCGTCGCGGAAGAGCGCGGTCGGCAGGAACCGACTCGTGACTGCCTCGGTCGTCTGGCCATCCGAGAGCCGGAACGACAGGACGCCGCTGGCGCGGTCGTAGCTCACCGAGCCGCCGACGACGATCCCGTACAGCCGGACCGGTCCATCGACCGGCTTTGCGGCGAGCTCGGTCGGCGTCACATAGTAGACAACGGCGTTCGTGGCCACCAGGCCACCGAGCGCGACGAGCGCCGCCAGGACCAATCCGAGCCCGATGATTGTCGCCGGCCGGAGGCGCATCACAGGCCTTGCGGCTGGGTCCGTGTCTCCGTCCCGGCGGTCCGCCGTGCGTCGATCGCCGCGCGGGCCGAGCGCGCCGCGCGGAGGCGGCGGACCAGCATTGCCGCGTACGCGCTGACCGCTCCGAGCGCCGCGAGGTAGGCGCCCGAGACGAAGATGAGGTCGTTCACGACGGCATGAGCAGCGCCTGCTCGGCCTCGTCACGCGCCCGCTCGAGCTCGAGTCGCCGGTTGAGCAGGTACAGGAAGAGCAGGGAGAAGGCGAGGACGCTGGCCAGCAGTTCCCCGAGCAGCATGTGGTCGATGGTCGGATCGCCCGGTCGGACGATCGTCGGAGGTTGGTGCAGGCTCCGCCACCAGGTCACGGAGAAATGGACGATGGGAACGTTCGCGAAGCCCACGATCCCGATGACCGCGCCGGCCCGTGCTCGCCGGTCCCGATCGACGATCGACCCGCGGATGAGGATGTAACCCGCGTAGATCACCAGGAGCAGGGCGGTCGTCGTCAGCCGAGGATCCCAGTCCCACCAGACCCCCCAGGTCGCCTTGCCCCAGATCGAACCGGTCACGATCGCCACGGCGGTGAAGACGAGACCGACCTCGGCACTGGACGCGGCCAGCCGATCGGCCGCGAGGTCGCGCCGCCACAAGTAGCGGACGCTCGCCGCAAACGTGATGAAAAAGGCGAGATACGCGATCCAGGCCGACGGGACGTGGACATACATGATGCGCTGCACCTGACCCTGCAGCCGGTCGGCCGGAACGACGAACAGACCGACGACCACGACCGCGACGACGGCGATCAATGCGGTCCAGGCCGGTGGGTCGATGAGGCGCTGGCGCATCGTCATTCGAGGGCGGCTCCATGTTCATAGGTGAGAAGCCCGAGACCGCCGAACAGCGCCGCCTGGGCGGCGAGGAGGCCGAACCACGGCAGGCTGGCGTCGACGGTCCCCGCCACGAGCGCGCCCGTTGCCTGGGAGGCCGCGAGCAGGGTCGGGGCGAGCAGCGGGAGCAGGGCGACAGGCAGGAGCAACACGCGCTGGCTGTTGCCGCCCACGGTGCTCGTCACGACGACCACGCCGGCGGCCAGGGCGATGCTGGCGATCAAGGCCAGCGGAATGAGGGCAACCGCCACCGGCGAAGGGTCGATGTTGAGAAGGACCACGGCCGTGCCGAGCAATGCCAGGGAAATGGTCCAGAGCATCAGTGTGAGTGCCATGATCTTGCCGGCAAAGATCGCTCGCCGGTCTCGAACTGACAGCCACAGGACGGCGAATGCGTCGTCGGATCGATCGATGCGGTCGAGGCGTTCCCCGACCGTGATCGCCGCATACACAATCGACAGCCACGCGAGTCCGGGCGCGATCGCACGCAGGCGCGCAGTGTCCGGGCCGGCCGCCAGCCCGGTGACGACCAGGCCCACGAGCCCGAGGGTGAGCGCCCCTGCGACCGAGGCGGGCGAGCGGAGCTCGATTCGTACATCTTTCATCGCCAGCGCCGCGACGTCACCCAACATCGATCGCCTCGATGCCATCTGACGGGGATGTCACGGAACGCAGGACGCGGCCGTCGACCAGGGCCAAGGTCTGATCTGCGATCGCACGCAGGCGAGCATCGGACGGCGCCGCTGCGATGATGAGACAGCCCGCGCGGATTGCCTCACCGAACAGCTCGAGGACCGCCGCCGCCCCTGCATCATCGAGCGCTCCGAGTGGTTCATCGAGGACGAGGACCTCCGGTCCCGAGGCGAACGCCCGCGCCAGTGCCACGCGTCGCCGCATACCGGCCGAGAGCCGGCCGCAGGAAACGCCAGCCACCGATCCCGCACCGATCCTCTCCAGCACGGCCAGTCCGCCCATCGGGTCCGTGTGCGCGAGGCGCGCGGCCAGCATCAGGTGCTCGAACGGCGTCAGCCCGTCGTAGAGGCCCGATGCGTGTCCGACGTGAGCGATCCGTGGCCGCCCGGGAGCGCTACCGCCTGTCCAGCGAACCGCTCCCGCGGTGGGCGACGTCAGGCCGGCGACGACGCGGAGGAACGTCGATTTGCCGGACCCGTTGGCTCCGATCGCGAGAACGAACTGCCCCTCGCTCGCGCTGAAATCAAGCTGCCACAACGCCACGGTCGTGCCGAACAGCTTGGACACGTGGCGCACCTCGAGGCGCAGATGGGTGCGGGGCAGGTCGCGCAGCATCGGGAGCCAAGCCTCGGTAGGACGACGAGGCCGTAGTATATCGGCGGCGGGCTCGATGCCCCGACGTTGCCCCCTCGCGACCGCTTCGCCGACCACGGCCGAGTTGCGGTGGGCAGCCGGTCAGGACAACGCCGACAGACCGCTCACGTGGCAGGCGAGGGCGACAACGGAACTGGCTGCCACGGGCACCACTCCCGCGGGTGGCGCGAGTTATCCGTGAGCGCCGTTCCGTCTGCGAAGGCGACGAGCGTGCCCAACGTGGCGACGATGACTGCGGGCCGCATCCGACCGACTGTCATCGTGATCGACGTTTCGCCAAGGCGAACAGCTGGTCTCGGAGCTCGGGATCGGCATTCGCCAGTCGCGCGGCGAACTGCCGCAGGCCCGAGGTTCCGGAACGGTCCATCAGCTCGTCGTCCGCCCGTGGGCTCATGGTCTCCAGCAGGGCACCCTCGTCGCTTGCGGGGCGATACACGAATCGACGCCCGCGCTTCTCACGCACGAGCAGCCATCGCTCGACCGTCGGACCATGATCGTCATCGCCGTCGTGTACGCGAGCAGTCGGTTGCGCTCGACGTTCAGCGCATCAACGACGGTCGACACGGTGGTTGCCGGGCGCCCGTGGTGCGGCTCATCGCGACGAAGGCCAGCATGCAGCTGGTCGGCGGACTGCAAGGTACGACGCCCGAGCAGTACGGACAGGCCAGCCGCATGCCCTGATCATCGATCTCTCAGGCGACATTCACCTGGCGTTAAGCTTCGGCGGCCAGATTGGGACATACTCTCCAGAGTTTGAGGTTCGTCCATGCGGCTTCCGTCTCAGCGCCCGGGCCAGGCTCCGCGCTCCACGATGCCGTCGGCGTTGGCCGACGTGTTGGTGACGAGCTTGACGCCCGAGATCACCACCTCATGGAGGTGTGAGCCGTCATGAGCGACTCGACCCGCGTCCTCGTCATCGACGATGATCCGAAGATCCGGACGGTCGTCCGCCGCGGCCTGGCCTACGAGGGCTACCGCGTGGTCGAGGCGGCCACGGGCGAGGAGGGTCTTGAGAAGGCCCGCGAGCACCTGCCCGACCTGGTCGTCCTCGACATCATGATGCCCGGCATCGACGGTCTCGAGGTGACCCGTCGCCTGCGTGCGGCCGGCGACGAGGTCGCGATCCTGATGCTCACGGCGAGGGACGAGGTCAAGGATCGCGTCGAAGGTCTCGAGAACGGTGCCGACGACTATCTCGTCAAGCCGTTCAGCTTCGAGGAGCTCCTCGCTCGTGTCCACGCCCTGCTCCGTCGCCGGGCCGCTCCATCGGGCGAGGTGCTTCGGTTTGCCGATCTCGAGCTCGACATCGACGCACGCGAGGCGAGACGGGCAGGGCGGACGATCGACCTGACGACGACCGAGTTCAGCCTGCTGCTGCTGCTGCTGCGCCACCCGCGCAAGGTGCTGACCCGCGACGTGATCATGGAGCACGTCTGGTCGTATGACTTCGAAGGCGAGTCGAACGTCCTCGAGGTCTATGTTCGGTACCTGCGCAACAAGCTCGAGGCAAACGGCGAGCCCCGCCTCATCCACACGATCCGCGGCGCGGGCTACGTCCTCAAAGAGTGAGGCCCGTCTCTCGACGACCGTCGATCCGGGCCCGGCTCGCATTCATCTATACCGGGCTCCTCGCGGCGGCCCTCGTCGCATTCGGCTCGGGAATGTATCTCGTCCTGCGTGCGCAACTCGAATCCTCGTTCAACGCCGGCCTTCTGGCAAACGCGGAGCACGCCGCCGGCGCATTCGCCCAGGATGCGGACGCCAGCCGGCGTCTTGTACCGACCGAGCGCCTCATCAGGCAGTTCGCGTCGACCGGGGGCCGTGTCGTCGTCCTCGATACCAACGGTGTGGAGCTCGCTGACTCGGCCCCGGCCGGCAGTCCCGCGCTATCGATCAACCCCGAGGACCTGGCGGCCGCGGATCGTCACGGCCACGAAATCAGTGAGTTCGCCGCGAGCGGCGACATCCTTCGCCTCACCGTCGAGCCCGTCAACCTTCCGGACGGCACCCGAGTGGGTTACGTGGCCTGGGCCGACTCGACGCGGTCGCTGCGCGATCTCCTGACCACGGTGAGCGTCGCGCTCGTCTTCGGCGGCGCTGCGGTCATCGGACTCGCGCTCGTCGGTGGCCTGGTCCTGGCTCGGCGAGCCCTGGCTCCGGTCTCGGACGTCACCGAGACCGCCCGCGCGATCTCCCTGTCGGGGGACTTCGCCGCCCGAGTCGAGGCGGGCCGCCCGGGCGACGAGGTCGGCGAGCTGGCGGTCGCCTTCAACGAGATGCTCGCGGCACTCGAGCAGAATCACCAGGCCCTGCAGCGCTTTCTTGGCGACGCATCGCACCAGCTCCGAACGCCCCTGACGACGATCCGCGCCAACCTCGACCTTGCACAGCGATCGAATCTGCCGGACGGCGAGCGCGAGGAGATCCTCTCCGACGCACGCGATGAGGCCGAGCGGATGGGCCGGCTGATCGGCGATCTGCTGTCCCTCGCACGAGCTGAGTCGGGAGCTCGTCTCGACTTTGGCCCCGTCGAACTCGACGTTCTGCTGGTCGAGTCCGTTCGCCGCCAGCGCCAGGCCGCGCAACATGTCCGAATGAGTGTGGCGACCGTGGAGCCGGCGGTCGTGGATGGGGACCGCGACCGGCTGCGGGAGCTGTTTGGCATTCTCCTCGACAATGCGGCGCGCTACACGCCTGAAGGGGGTACCGTCGTCGCGGGGCTCGAGGTGCGGAACAGGCGCGCCGTCACCAGGATCGAGGACACCGGCATCGGCCTCGACATTGCCGATCGTGATCGGCTCTTCGAGCGCCTCTACAGAGGCTCGCGCGCGCGCGAGATGCGACCGTCAGGGACCGGCCTCGGCCTCGCGATCGCAAGCTGGATCGTCGAGTCGCATGCGGGAACGATCGAGCTGGGCAATCGGCCGGAGGGAGGCACGACGGTGGAAGTCACCCTGCCCCTGCGCCAGCCATGACCGCGACGCGGGTCCTTGTGGTGGACGATGAGGCACCCATCATCGAGCTCGTCCGGGGCTATCTCGAACGCGAGGGCATGGAGGTGATCGAGGCCGCCGACGGCGGCGTCGGACTGGAGCTCATCCGCGAGCGAGCCCCGGACGTCGTCGTCCTCGACGTCATGCTTCCCGGCATCGACGGCTTCGAGGTGCTTCGCCGTGCACGCGAGTTCTCGGACGCGTACGTGATCATGCTGACGGCCCGCGCCGAGGAGATCGACCGGATTGTCGGCCTGTCGGTCGGCGCCGACGACTACCTCGTCAAGCCGTTCTCGCCGCGCGAGCTCGTCGCGCGCGTCAAGACGCTGCTGCGCCGTCCGCGGGTGGCTCGCCGCGAGGGTGACGGCGGGGTCGTCGATCGCGGTGATCTCGTGATCGACACGCGGCGACGGCTCGTGAAGGTCGACGGCGCGCCGATCGCCCTCACGACGATCGAATTCGACCTCCTGCTGGCCCTCGCGGACGAGCCGGGGATCGTGCTCGGCCGGCAGCGTCTGCTCGACCGCGTGTGGGGCGTGGACTTCGTCGGCGACGACCACGTCGTCGACGTTCATTTGGGGAATCTTCGCCGCAAGCTCCGCGATGATGCCGTTGCCCCGAGATTCGTCGAGACCGTCCGGGGCGTCGGCTACCGGCTGCGCGAGGGCAAGCCCCGATGAGACGGGTCCGCCGACTGGGCATGCGCCTCCTCCTCGCGAACGTCGTTGTCATCGCGGTCGGCAGCGTCACGCTCTTCCTGACGGTCGGTCTCGTGGCGCCCGGAGCGTTCGACGCGGCCATGGGTCACGCCATGAACGGCACGGGCATGGACGAGATGATGGGCGATCTGGTCCGGGCCGCCTTCCACGACGCCATCCAGACATCGATCCTCCTCGCCGTGCTGGCCGCATCAGTCGCCGCGGTCGTCGTGAGCGTGGCCTTGTCCGCACGGTTGTCGAGGCCGATCAGCCGCCTTGCCCAGGCGAGTCGGCGGATCGCCGCGGGTCGGTATGCCGAGCGAGTCCCCGTGACATCCGAGGACGAGATCGGTGAGCTGGCCGGCTCATTCAACACGATGGCCGCATCGCTCGAGACGACCGAGCGACGTCGGCTGGAACTCGTGGGGGACGTGGCGCACGAGCTTCGGACGCC